>NZ_VMLG01000043.1:0-4903 GCF_013276565.1 Streptococcus sp. 53 | reverse complement strand
AAAAAACAATAAATCTGTCAGTGACAGAAATGAGTGAGAACTCAAACTTTTAATGAGAGTTTGATCCTGGCTCAGGACGAACGCTGGCGGCGTGCCTAATACATGCAAGTAGAACGCTGAAGGAGGAGCTTGCTTCTCTGGATGAGTTGCGAACGGGTGAGTAACGCGTAGGTAACCTGCCTGGTAGCGGGGGATAACTATTGGAAACGATAGCTAATACCGCATAATAGTAGTTGTTGCATGACAACTGTTTAAAAGGTGCAATTGCATCACTACCAGATGGACCTGCGTTGTATTAGCTAGTTGGTGGGGTAACGGCTCACCAAGGCGACGATACATAGCCGACCTGAGAGGGTGATCGGCCACACTGGGACTGAGACACGGCCCAGACTCCTACGGGAGGCAGCAGTAGGGAATCTTCGGCAATGGACGGAAGTCTGACCGAGCAACGCCGCGTGAGTGAAGAAGGTTTTCGGATCGTAAAGCTCTGTTGTAAGAGAAGAACGAGTGTGAGAGTGGAAAGTTCACACTGTGACGGTATCTTACCAGAAAGGGACGGCTAACTACGTGCCAGCAGCCGCGGTAATACGTAGGTCCCGAGCGTTGTCCGGATTTATTGGGCGTAAAGCGAGCGCAGGCGGTTAGATAAGTCTGAAGTTAAAGGCTGTGGCTTAACCATAGTACGCTTTGGAAACTGTTTAACTTGAGTGCAAGAGGGGAGAGTGGAATTCCATGTGTAGCGGTGAAATGCGTAGATATATGGAGGAACACCGGTGGCGAAAGCGGCTCTCTGGCTTGTAACTGACGCTGAGGCTCGAAAGCGTGGGGAGCAAACAGGATTAGATACCCTGGTAGTCCACGCCGTAAACGATGAGTGCTAGGTGTTAGACCCTTTCCGGGGTTTAGTGCCGTAGCTAACGCATTAAGCACTCCGCCTGGGGAGTACGACCGCAAGGTTGAAACTCAAAGGAATTGACGGGGGCCCGCACAAGCGGTGGAGCATGTGGTTTAATTCGAAGCAACGCGAAGAACCTTACCAGGTCTTGACATCCCTCTGACCGCTCTAGAGATAGAGTTTTCCTTCGGGACAGAGGTGACAGGTGGTGCATGGTTGTCGTCAGCTCGTGTCGTGAGATGTTGGGTTAAGTCCCGCAACGAGCGCAACCCCTATTGTTAGTTGCCATCATTCAGTTGGGCACTCTAGCGAGACTGCCGGTAATAAACCGGAGGAAGGTGGGGATGACGTCAAATCATCATGCCCCTTATGACCTGGGCTACACACGTGCTACAATGGCTGGTACAACGAGTCGCAAGCCGGTGACGGCAAGCTAATCTCTTAAAACCAGTCTCAGTTCGGATTGTAGGCTGCAACTCGCCTACATGAAGTCGGAATCGCTAGTAATCGCGGATCAGCACGCCGCGGTGAATACGTTCCCGGGCCTTGTACACACCGCCCGTCACACCACGAGAGTTTGTAACACCCGAAGTCGGTGAGGTAACCGTAAGGAGCCAGCCGCCTAAGGTGGGATAGATGATTGGGGTGAAGTCGTAACAAGGTAGCCGTATCGGAAGGTGCGGCTGGATCACCTCCTTTCTAAGGATAAGGAACTGCGCATTGGTCTTGTTTAGTCTTGAGAGGTCTTGTGGGGCCTTAGCTCAGCTGGGAGAGCGCCTGCTTTGCACGCAGGAGGTCAGCGGTTCGATCCCGCTAGGCTCCATTGGTGAGAGATCACCAAGTAATGCACATTGAAAATTGAATATCTATATCAAATAGTAACAAGAAAATAAACCGAAAACGCTGTAGTATTAATAAGAGTTTATGACTGAAAGGTCAGAAAATAAGGTTAAGTTAATAAGGGCGCACGGTGGATGCCTTGGCACTAGGAGCCGAAGAAGGACGTGACAAACGACGATATGCCTTGGGTAGCTGTAAGTAAGCGATGATCCAGGGATTTCCGAATGGGGGAACCCAACAGGTACTACCTGTTACCCACATCTGTTAAGGATGTGAGGAGGAAGACGCAGTGAACTGAAACATCTAAGTAGCTGCAGGAAGAGAAAGCAAAAGCGATTGCCTTAGTAGCGGCGAGCGAAACGGCAGGAGGGCAAACCGAAGAGTTTACTCTTCGGGGTTGTAGGACTGCAATGTGGACTCAAAGATTATAGAAGAATGATTTGGGAAGATCAGCCAAAGAGAGTAATAGCCTCGTATTTAAAATAGTCTTTGTACCTAGCAGTATCCTGAGTACGGCGGGACACGAGAAATCCCGTCGGAATCTGGGAGGACCATCTCCCAACCCTAAATACTCCCTAGTGACCGATAGTGAACCAGTACCGTGAGGGAAAGGTGAAAAGCACCCCGGGAGGGGAGTGAAATAGAACCTGAAACCGTGTGCCTACAACAAGTTCGAGCCCGTTAATGGGTGAGAGCGTGCCTTTTGTAGAATGAACCGGCGAGTTACGTTATGATGCGAGGTTAAGTTGAAGAGACGGAGCCGTAGGGAAACCGAGTCTGAACAGGGCGAATTAGTATCATGACGTAGACCCGAAACCATGTGACCTACCCATGAGCAGGTTGAAGGTGCGGTAAGACGCACTGGAGGACCGAACCAGGGCACGTTGAAAAGTGCTTGGATGACTTGTGGGTAGCGGAGAAATTCCAAACGAACTTGGAGATAGCTGGTTCTCTCCGAAATAGCTTTAGGGCTAGCGTCGACATTAGAGATTCTTGGAGGTAGAGCACTGTTTGGGTGAGGGGTCCATCCCGGATTACCAATCTCAGATAAACTCCGAATGCCAATGAATTATAGTCGGCAGTCAGACTGCGAGTGCTAAGATCCGTAGTCGAAAGGGAAACAGCCCAGACCACCAGCTAAGGTCCCAAAATAATTGTTAAGTGGAAAAGGATGTGGGGTTGCACAGACAACTAGGATGTTAGCTTAGAAGCAGCTATTCATTCAAAGAGTGCGTAATAGCTCACTAGTCGAGTGACCCTGCGCCGAAAATGTACCGGGGCTAAAACAATTTACCGAAGCTGTGGATACCTTTATAGGTATGGTAGGAGAGCGTTCTATGTGTGATGAAGGTGTACCGTGAGGAGCGCTGGAACGCATAGAAGTGAGAATGCCGGTATGAGTAGCGAAAGACAGGTGAGAATCCTGTCCACCGTAAGACTAAGGTTTCCAGGGGAAGGCTCGTCCGCCCTGGGTTAGTCGGGACCTAAGGAGAGACCGAAAGGTGTATCCGATGGACAACAGGTTGATATTCCTGTACTAGAGTATGTAGTGATGGAGGGACGCAGTAGGCTAACTAAAGCAGACGATTGGAAGTGTCTGTCTAAGCAGTGAGGTGTGAATTGAGTTAAATGCTTAGTTCTATAACATTGAGCTGTGATGGGGAGCGAAGTTTAGTAGCGAAGTTAGTGACGTCACACTGCCAAGAAAAGCTTCTAGCGTTTAAACATACTCTACCCGTACCGCAAACCGACACAGGTAGTCGAGGCGAGTAGCCTCAGGTGAGCGAGAGAACTCTCGTTAAGGAACTCGGCAAAATGACCCCGTAACTTCGGGAGAAGGGGTGCTGACTTTAAGTCAGCCGCAGTGAATAGGCCCAAGCAACTGTTTATCAAAAACACAGCTCTCTGCTAAATCGTAAGATGATGTATAGGGGGTGACGCCTGCCCGGTGCTGGAAGGTTAAGAGGAGTGCTTAGCGTAAGCGAAGGTATGAATTGAAGCCCCAGTAAACGGCGGCCGTAACTATAACGGTCCTAAGGTAGCGAAATTCCTTGTCGGGTAAGTTCCGACCCGCACGAAAGGCGTAATGATTTGGGCACTGTCTCAACGAGAGACTCGGTGAAATTTTAGTACCTGTGAAGATGCAGGTTACCCGCGACAGGACGGAAAGACCCCATGGAGCTTTACTGCAGTTTGATATTGAGTGTCTGTACCACATGTACAGGATAGGTAGGAGTCTAAGAGATCGGGACGCCAGTTTCGAAGGAGACGTTGTTGGGATACTACCCTTGTGTTATGGCCACTCTAACCCAGATAGGTGATCCCTATCGGAGACAGTGTCTGACGGGCAGTTTGACTGGGGCGGTCGCCTCCTAAAAGGTAACGGAGGCGCCCAAAGGTTCCCTCAGAATGGTTGGAAATCATTCGCAGAGTGTAAAGGTATAAGGGAGCTTGACTGCGAGAGCTACAACTCGAGCAGGGACGAAAGTCGGGCTTAGTGATCCGGTGGTTCCGTATGGAAGGGCCATCGCTCAACGGATAAAAGCTACCCTGGGGATAACAGGCTTATCTCCCCCAAGAGTTCACATCGACGGGGAGGTTTGGCACCTCGATGTCGGCTCGTCGCATCCTGGGGCTGTAGTCGGTCCCAAGGGTTGGGCTGTTCGCCCATTAAAGCGGCACGCGAGCTGGGTTCAGAACGTCGTGAGACAGTTCGGTCCCTATCCGTCGCGGGCGTAGGAAATTTGAGAGGATCTGCTCCTAGTACGAGAGGACCAGAGTGGACTTACCGCTGGTGTACCAGTTGTCTTGCCAAAGGCATCGCTGGGTAGCTATGTAGGGAAGGGATAAACGCTGAAAGCATCTAAGTGTGAAACCCACCTCAAGATGAGATTTCCCATGATTTTATATCAGTAAGAGCCCTGAGAGATGATCAGGTAGATAGGTTAGAAGTGGAAGTGTGGCGACACATGTAGCGGACTAATACTAATAGCTCGAGGACTTATCCAAAGTAACTGAGAATATGAAAGCGAACGGTTTTCTTAGTTTGAATAGATATTCAATTTTGAGTAGGTATTACTCAGAGTTAAGTGACGATAGCCTAGGAGATACACCTGTACCCATGCCGAACACAGAAGTTAAGCCCTAGAACGCCGGAAGTAGTTGGGG
>NZ_VMLG01000042.1:0-23523 GCF_013276565.1 Streptococcus sp. 53 | reverse complement strand
AAAGTAACTGTGATTACAGAGCCAGACGCAAAGACGCAGAGCCGATAAAATGAGATTAATACAATCTCATTTTATCGGCTCTTTCCGTTATGTATGGATTCTTTTAATTAGTCTTCGATGTTTCTTGCTTCGTTGATACCGCTGGCTAAAGATTCCATTAAGGATAGTTCTTTGTCTGTAAAGCTATCCATGTATTTCTCTATCTGTAATCGTCGGGTGCTTTTTACCAAGTTATTAGCAGGTAAGAAAAATTCATCAACGGAAACATGAAGTAACGATACAAGGTCATAAAGAACTTGTATGCTGGGGTGTTGCCCTTTATTTTCAATATTAGTTAAGTACCGTGGGTCAATTTCAATCAATGCTCCCACTTGTTCACGAGTTAAACCTCGTTTCAATCGAGCTTCTTTAATGGCTAAACCAAAGGCTCTAAAATCATATTTATCTTCTTTTTTACGCATAGTAGACCACCTCTATACATTTTATTGTTCCTACTGAATTAAAAACAGGTATAGAAAAACGTGTTATATGGTTTATAGGTTTATATTTAATAAAAAGCACTACTAAACGCCAATAAAAAAAACCGTTATATGGTAGTGCTATTTACGCTGTTAAAATATTGTATATTACTTCCAAATGGCGGTTTGTTGGAGGTCAACGTCGCCATGAAGTACATCATATACAATAAATTTCCTTACATTGGGTTCTTGTCAAAAAAAGTCGTCTATCTGCAATAGATAAGTACGTCCACCAATGTGGTTTTATAAATCATATAGATAGAATAACAGAAGCATGTAAACAGAGAAATAAATCTGTTTATATGCTTTTTTGGCTATTCAGAACTTTTTTACAAAGTTTATTTATCAGTAATGCAACAAATCCCCCTTTCACATTGGGACTAAGAGTGAAAGGAGATAAACGAGCAAGGCTCACTTCCTTTCCTAGACAGAAAGGGGGTGAGAAACATGAAACCATCTTCTTTTCAGACCACAATAGAAAATCAGTTTGACTATATCTGTAAACGTGCTATGGAAGACGAGCGAAAGAATTATATGCTTTATCTTTCAAGGATTGCAAAGCGTGAGGTGTCCTTTTCGGATGTTGGCGATTATCTTGTTAGCCAGTTTGCGACAACAGATAACTATTCAACTGACTTTCAGATTTTTACACTCAATGGGTTATCAGTAGGCGTTGAAAATGATTTGTTGAGTGAAGCATTACGTGAGTTGCCAGACAAGAAACGTGAAATTCTACTGCTGTTTTACTTTATGGACATGAGCGATTCAGAAATTGCAGACCTGTTGAAATTGAACCGTTCTACTGTCTATCGGCATAGAACCAGTGGACTAGCCTTAATTAAAAAGTTTATGGAGGAATTTGAAGAATGAAAACACAATATCCTATGATTCCCTTTCCTCTCATTGTAAAGGCAACAGATGGCGATACCGAAGCGATTAACCAGATTCTACATCATTACAGAGGGTACATAACGAAGCGTTCCCTACGACTTATGAAAGATGAATATGGCAATCAAAGTATGGTCGTTGATGAAGTCTTACGTGGAAGAATGGAAACCAGACTGATTACAAAGATTTTGTCATTTGAAATTAAGTAATATCCTCTCTCCTTTCGTGGAAGCGTGCTAAACCATTCCACGCTTCCCGAACAGGGAGGTTTGTTATTCCACCAAAGCATATTGAGCTTTCAATGTGTTTTGATAGGCTAACGAGCCATTGTTCTTTGAAAACTGAATAAAAGTAATCGAATACGTTTCGATAAGAAAAGAGCCAACGGAACTAACCGCCATGACCTATCTTATAAAGATAGCGAGCGATTCATGTTAGTGATCCGAGAAGCAATCTTTAGCAGGATTGCCTGCAACGACATTCTTATCGTGATAATGATACTCCCATACAGTCAATAGTCCGAGCGTGATAAAACCGTCGCAGGCAATGAGTATGGCTACATGAGAACCATGCAGGGGTGGAACTCCCGTGAGCTTTGCTAAAGCTGTTCGATTGCTGGTAAAACAACTTTTATGAAATCCAAATAAGTGATTTGGAAAGGAGGATTTTATGAAGCAGACTGACATTCCTATTTGGGAACGTTATACCCTAACCATTGAAGAAGCGTCAAAATATTTTCGTATTGGCGAAAACAAGCTACGACGCTTGGCAGAGGAAAATAAAAATGCAAATTGGCTGATTATGAATGGCAATCGTATTCAGATTAAACGAAAACAATTTGAAAAAATTATAGATACATTGGACGCAATCTAGCGTCGCCAAAGGGTCTTGTATATGATAAAATAGTATTAAGTCGTATCAAGGCTCTTTCCATAAAGGAAAGGAGCAAATGCCATGTCAGAAAAAAGACGTGACAATAAAGGTCGAATCTTAAAGACTGGAGAGAGCCAACGAAAAGACGGAAGATACTTATACAAATATATAGATTCATTTGGAGAACCGCAATTTGTTTACTCGTGGAAACTTGTGGCTACAGACCGAGTACCAGCAGGAAAGCGTGATTGTATCTCACTTAGAGAGAAAATCGCAGAGTTACAGAAAGACATTCATGATGGTATTGATGTTGTAGGAAAGAAAATGACACTCTGCCAGCTTTACGCAAAACAGAACGCTCAAAGACCAAAGGTTAGAAAAAACACTGAAACTGGACGCAAATATCTTATGGATATTTTGAAGAAAGACAAGTTAGGTGTAAGAAGTATTGACAGTATTAAGCCATCAGACGCTAAAGAATGGGCTATTAGAATGAGTGAAAATGGTTATGCTTATCAAACCATCAATAACTACAAACGTTCTTTAAAGGCTTCATTCTATATTGCTATACAAGATGATTGTGTTCGGAAGAATCCATTTGACTTTCAACTGAAAGCAGTTCTTGATGATGATACTGTCCCTAAGACCGTACTAACAGAAGAACAGGAAGAAAAACTGTTAGCCTTTGCAAAAGCTGATAAAACCTACAGCAAAAATTATGATGAAATTCTGATACTCTTAAAAACAGGTCTTCGTATTTCAGAGTTTGGTGGTTTGACACTTCCAGATTTAGATTTTGAGAATCGTCTTGTCAATATAGACCATCAGCTATTGAGAGATACTGAAATTGGGTACTACATTGAAACACCAAAGACCAAAAGTGGCGAACGTCAAGTTCCTATGGTTGAAGAAGCCTATCAAGCATTTAAGCGAGTGTTAGCGAATCGAAAGAATGATAAGCGTGTTGAGATTGATGGATATAGTGATTTCCTCTTTCTTAATAGAAAGAACTATCCAAAAGTGGCAAGTGATTACAACGGCATGATGAAAGGTCTTGTTAAGAAATACAATAAGTATAACGAGGATAAATTGCCACACATCACTCCACATAGTTTGCGACATACATTCTGTACCAACTATGCAAATGCAGGAATGAATCCAAAGGCATTACAGTACATTATGGGACATGCTAATATAGCCATGACGCTGAACTATTACGCACATGCAACATTCGATTCTGCAATGGCAGAAATGAAACGCTTGAATAAAGAGAAGCAACAGGAGCGTCTTGTTGCTTAGTAGTACAAATGAATTTACTACTTATTTACCACTTCTGACAGCTAAGACATGAGGAAATATGCAAAGAAACGTGAAGTATCTTCCTACAGTAAAAATACTCGAAAGCACATAGAATAAGGCTTTACGAGCATTTAAGAAAATATAAAAAGATAATTAGAAATTTATACTTTGTTTCAAAGAAAAAAGATAGTAAACGCTTTCACACTCCAACTAAATATTGTATAATAATTATATTCAATATTACGTCACTAACAGATGAAAAAAGGAGGTTTTAGCATGAAAAAAATCATCTTCATCAAAACCATTGAGCTCCTTGCCATCGATGGAATTATGCTGGCATTTTTGACATTTAAAGAGGGGCTCACTTGGGATTGGATTTTAATTTATAGTGGTTGGCTCATTTTCTTTCACCCTGTGCTATTGGCCTATCTTTCAAACCAGCTTTGTGACCACTTTAGTCACCTCTATTCCCAGATTAGACCAAAATTCTGGCATTTTGCCTTACAAATCCTTCTATGGGATAGCCTGATCATTCTCTCCTTGATATGTTTGAGTGGTGTGCCACTTCTCCTTCAGGGAACTCTCCTAATCCTAGGACATCTCATCTCTTCCTATCGCATAAGCCAAAGACTGAAAAGAGACTTCCCAAAAGCCTATCAAGAAACGATTTCATTTTGGAGTATTTTATGATAGATGAGAAAAACCAAGCCGACTGGGCTTGGTCTTTCTTATCTATTTTTAGTATCTAGGATAATGGTAACTGGTCCGTCATTGACCAGCTCAACTTGCATATCCGCTCCAAAGATACCTGTCTGAACGGGTACTTCTTGCGCTAATTTTTGATTGAAAGCGTCATAGAAGTCTGATGCCATATCAGGCTTGGCTGCACCTGTAAAGGCTGGACGATTGCCTTTCTTAGTATCCGCAAAGAGGGTAAACTGAGAAATAGAAAGGAGTTCTCCTTCAATATCTTTGACAGACAGGTTCATCTTGCCTTCTGCGTCTGAAAAAATCCGCATGTTGACAAGCTTTCTCACAGCATAGTCCAAATCTTCCTCTTGGTCCTCTGGTCCTACACCAACCAGCAATAAGAGCCCCTGATTGATTTTCCCCTGAATCTGACCTTCGATACTCACTTGGGCTTTTGTAACCCGTTGGATAATGATTTTCATAATAGCCTTTCTAGTAAGAGCTCGGGCAATTAACCGTTAGTCCGTTTGACAGAGTAGACTTCTGGCACACTCTTAATCTTGTCCACAACCGTGGTCAATGTAGAGAGGTTGGCAATGCCAAAGGACACATGGATATTGGCAAACTTCATATCCTTAGTTGGTTGGGCGTTGACTGTTGATATATTCTTGGTTGTGTTTGAAAGAACTTGCAGTACATCGTTCAACAGTCCTGTACGGTTGAGACCGTAAATATCAATATGGGCCATATACTCCTTATTTGAGTTTGAGTACTGGTCTTCCCATTCCACATCAAGGAGACGTTGCTCGTAGTTTTCTTGGGCACGCAGGTTCATACAGTCCACACGGTGAATAGCCACACCACGGCCCTTGGTAATATAGCCGACAATATCGTCACCAGGAACAGGATTACAACACTTGGCAATCCGCACGAGGAGACCAGAAGCACCTTCAATGACCACACCACCCTCATGCTTGACCTTGAGGGTTTCTTTATTTTCAACCTTGACCTCGCCACCTTTGACAAGTTCTTCGGCCTCCGCCTTGGCCTTGGCACGTTCTTCCTCACGGCGTTCCTTTTCAGTCAGACGGTTAAAGACGGTAATAGCACCGATTTCGCCAAAACCAATAGCCGCAAAGAGAGATTCTTCTGTCTTGTAGCTGGTCTTTTGTAGCACTTGATCCATGTGGCGCTTGTCCATGAATTTATTGGCCACATAGCCATTTTCTTGGAACTGAGCCATCAGCATCTCACGACCCTTGTTGACAGACAATTCCTTATCCTGGTTTTTAAAGAACTGACGAATCTTGTTACGCGCCTTGCTGGTCTTGACCATATTGAGCCAGTCACGGCTAGGTCCAAAGGAGTTGGGGTTAGTGACAATTTCAACCTGATCCCCTGTCTTGAGCTTGGTTGTCAGAGGAACCATACGGCCATTGACCTTGGCACCCGTCGCTTTTTCCCCAACTTTTGTATGGATTTCATAGGCAAAGTCAATCGGTCCTGAATCTTTTGGAAGGGAACGGACAGCTCCATCTGGAGTAAAGACGTAAATCTCCTCAGCCAGATAGTTTTCCTTAACTGAATCAACAAATTCCTTGGCATCATCGGCCTGGTCTTGGAGCTCCATCATCTCCTTAATCCAGTTCATCCCAATAGCTGATTCTTTGCTGTTGACCTGGCCCTTAACGCCTTTCTTATAAGCCCAGTGAGCCGCAACCCCGTACTCAGCCACCTCGTGCATAGCCTTGGTCCGAATTTGGAATTCGATCGGCCCTTTTGGCCCATAAACAGTCGTATGGATAGACTGGTAACCATTGGCCTTGCGGTTGGCGATATAGTCTTTGAAGCGGCCAGGCATGGGTTTCCAAAGCTCATGCACATAACCAAGCATGGCATAAACATCACTTTGGGTATCTAAAATACAACGAATGGCAATCAGGTCATAGATTTCCTCAAACCGTTTTCTCTTGTCCTGCATTTTGCGGAAAATCGAGTAAATATGCTTGGGACGACCATAAATCTTCCCTTTTAGGTGACGATCTGTCGTATATTCTTCTAATTTTGTGACCACCTCATCCACCAAGGCTTCACGCTCTCTGCGCTTTTCCTTCATCATATGGGTAATCTTGTAAAACTCCGTTGGGTTGAGATAACGGAAAGACAGGTCTTCCAATTCCCATTTGACACTGGAAATCCCCAGACGGTGAGCAAGTGGGGCGTAGATTTCCATGGTTTCTTTAGAAATGCGCTCTTGCTTGTCTTTTCGAAGGTGTTTAAGCGTCCGCATATTGTGCAAGCGGTCAGACAGTTTGACCAAAATAACGCGGATGTCCTCAGACATGGCCATGAGCATCTTACGATGATTTTCCGCTAATTGCTCCTCGATAGATTTGTACTCGACCTTCCCAAGTTTGGTAACCCCATCTACGATTACCCGCACATCAGGACCAAACTCTCTTTCCAAATCGTCCAAGGTCGCATCTGTATCCTCCACCACATCATGCAAGAAACCGCAAGCTACCGTTACGGCATCCAGCTTGAGCTTGGCTAAAATACCTGCCACTTGGATAGGATGAATGATATAAGGCTCGCCTGATTTGCGATACTGACCACTGTGGCATTCCACCGCATAGACCAAGGCCTTATGGACAAAGTGGACATCCTCTTCTGTTAAATATTCTTTGGTTAAAGCGACAACTTCTTCGCCTGTTAAATTCACTTCTTTTGGCATCTCTACTCTCCAATTCTTCCTACCATTTTATCACTTTTTTAAGAATATGAAAACTAGATTGGAACAGAATAGGAAAAAAATATTTCAGAATTGCTTGACAATTCTGAAATATTTTTTTATAATACATTGTACAGTTAGATTTTCTATTTAGGTGATAGAAGGAGAGATAGAAGAACGGAAACCATATTGTAACCTAAATATAATTTAACTCCCTATCCTTATCACCTTTTCATTCAAGTCAATATAGTTGAATGACGTCGTTTTACAAAGGAGTATTCTATGAAAAAAACTGTACTAACACTATTAGGAGCTACTGCTCTATCTATTACCGTTCCAATCACTGCTGCTGAAACTAGTACAACAAATAACTTTGAAGGTCCTCGTTATGAGCGTATATATTCTCATCGTTATAGTAAAACAGTAACAAAATACTATAACGATGATGGTTACATCCCACCAACTATCTACTATTCAGAATATAATGATAGTTTCCATTCAACCTTCAAAGGAACACTTGAAATAGACAGTGTACGAAGATCAAACGGTGGAACTCGTGTCACATACACTGGTACCTTGACTGGATTTTGGAATTAAAATCCTCAAGATACTTTCTTTTATCCTTTAGTTTATAAGGAGAACACCTATGAAAAAAACTGCTATTTCTATCTTTGCTCTCCTAGTGTTAGGAGTTAGCTGCCTGTTTCTATTCAGCCAGCAAGGCTATAAAAAAACAGTCGTTCAATACTATACTAACGACCAGAACCTGCCCAATAGGATAACTTATAGTGAATATAGCGATAAACGAGAAGCCAACTACGGTGGCACTCTAAACATCACATCTATCAAACAAGCTAATGACGGAGTTTATGCAACCTATGAAGGGCAATTGACACCTCTCAAATATTGATAAATTGATAACCAGCCTGTCTTCATCCAGTCATGCTGGTTTTTAAGTTCATTCTAAATCCTTACCTATTCTCCCTAACTGTGCTATACTTAATTTAGTACATTCTTTGAGATTGGAGCCAATATGAAAATCCATAAAACCGTGAATCCTGTTGCCTATGAAAATACCTATTACCTAGAAGGTGAAAAACACCTCATCGTGGTAGATCCTGGTAGTCATTGGGAAGCCATTCGTCAGACAATAGAGAAGATCAACAAACCGATCTGTGCCATTCTCTTGACCCACGCCCATTATGACCATATCATGAGTCTGGACTTGGTTCGCGAAACTTTTGGCAATCCTCCTGTCTATGTCGCAGAGAGCGAAGCCAGCTGGCTCTATACTCCTGTCGATAATCTCTCTGGGCTACCTCGCCACGATGATATGGCAGATGTGGTCGCAAAACCTGCAGAGCACACTTTTATCTTTCACGAAGAATACCAACTAGAGGAATTTCGTTTCACTGTCTTGCCAACACCAGGGCATTCTATCGGTGGTGTTTCTATCGTCTTTCCGCAAGCTCATTTGGTCTTGACAGGTGATGCTCTGTTCCGTGAAACAATCGGACGGACGGATCTTCCGACTGGTAGTACAGAGCAACTCCTTCATAGTATCCAGACCCAACTCTTCACCCTACCAAACTACGATGTCTATCCAGGGCATGGTCCAGCTACAACCATCGCTCATGAAAAGACCTTCAATCCCTTTTTCTAGCAAGATGGTGACAATGTCTATCGCATTTTAAGTACACTATCCAGCAGTTTTTCCACTATAAAAGGCATCCAAACAAGGTTTTCACACCTGATTGAATGCCTTTTTTCTGATGACTAGATTTTTTGCATTACCAAATAATCACGCGCTCTTCTGGCGAACGCCACATACCGTCTCCTTCTTTGACATCATAGGTTGTAAAGAAATCATCGAAGTTTGGTACTTGTACATTGACACGGAGTTTAGCTGGTGCGTGCACATCAACGCTAGCCAAAAGTTTCATAAATTCTGGACGACCTTTCATGCGCCAGATGCGACCGAAGTTGTAGAAGAACTCTTCTGCTGAGAAGTCTGGTTCTCTCTTAGCTGCTTCAAGCGCTGCAGCGATTCCTCCCAAGTCAGCCACGTTTTCTGATACAGTTAATTTACCGTTGATGGTTGCTCCATAAGAATCTTGCCCATCAAATTGGTCAATAACTTTTTGTGTTTTCTCCTTGAAGGAAGTATAGTCACTCTCTGTCCACCAGTCCTTGAGACTACCATTTTCATCGAAGGAAGCTCCGTTGGTATCAAAGGCGTGGGAAATTTCATGGGCAATAACTGCCCCAATACCACCGTAGTTAGCAGAAGATGACTGATGCAAGTCATAGAAAGGTGCCTGTAAAATAGCCGCCGGGAAGACAATCAGGTTCTTCTGTGGATTGTAGTAAGCATTGACCATATGAGCAGGCATGCCCCATTCCTTGTAGTCTACAGGCTGGTTCCACTTGCTCCAACTGTGCTTGATTTCCACACGCGCAAAGGCTAGAGCATTGTCAAAAAGACTGGCAGTTTCATCCACTACCTTGTCCTTATAGCGTTCTGGCAATTCTTCTGGATAACCAATATAAGGCTTGATGACATTGAGTTTGACGATGGCCTTATCACGAGTTTCAGGAGTCAGCCAGTCATTTTTAGCCAAGCGTTCCTTATAGACATCAATCATAGTTGCCACTTTTTTCTCCACGTCCGCCTTAGCCTCTGGAGAGAATTTTTCATGGGCATACCAGAGACCCAAGGCTTGTTTGAAAGGACCTTGTGCTAGTTGATAAGCTGCCTTGACCTTGTCTTTGGCTTCTGGAACTCCTGAAAGCGCACGGCTATAGGCACCTGACAAGACACGGATTTCTTCTGTTAAATAGCTGGTTGAGAGATTCACAACACTTAAAATTAAGGTTGCCTTGAGGAGAGGCCATGCCTCTTCACTATAGAATTGGTCTGCTACTTGCCAAAAACGTTCCTCGTCTACGATAACCTTATCTGGTACTTGTCCAAGAACAGCTTGGAAGAAGTCATCCAAAGGTAGGGCAGGTGCGAATTTTTTGAAATCTTCGTAATCATATGGATGGTAAAGTTTAGCATACTCTGAACTTTCTTCATTAGAAAGCACTACTGCCGCAACTCGACGGTCCAATTCTAGTCTTTTCTCTAGCAAGTCTTCAATTTCTACATCAGAGAAATCATAAGCCTTGAGAAGATTTGCGCTGGTTTCTTTCCACAAAGTCAAGAGCTCCTCGCGCTGAGGATGGTCTTCAGCATAGTAGGTCGTATCTGGCAAAATCGTGCTTGGAGCGCTAGCCCACAAAACGTTGATTCTGGCATCCATAAAGTCTGGCGATACACCAAAAGGAAGGAAATTAGGTTTGCCAGCAAGCTCAAACTCTGCTAGTTTAGCTGTAAAATCCTCAAAAGTCTCCAATTCTTGGAATTCTTTAAGAAGTGGTAAGACAGGTGTGATACCATCAGCTTCTCTCTTGTCAAAATCACGAACTAGGCGGTGATATTTGACAAAGTTTGCCAAGATAGCATCCTCAGGCACCTCTTCTCCTGCCAACCACTTGTCTGTTGTCGCCAGCATCAGATCTTCAATTTCCTGGTCTAAATCAACAAAACCTCCCGTTTGAGACTTATCTGCTGGAATTTCAGCTGTCTGTTGCCATTCCCCATTGATAGCATCATAAAAATCATCTTGATAACGTGTCATCTTGTTCTCGCTTTCATTTGTACTTGTTTTTAACTTAACAAAAATTGCTTGGGAATGCAATTAAAAATGAACTGATGTTTTCTATTGTTTTTCAGTTATTATTTTAATTTTTTGAAAAATTAACTTGACTTAATTTTTTTTTTAATGTATATTAAGAGACAGGAGGAATATAAGTTTATGATACGTATCGAAAACCTCAGTGTCTCCTACAAAGAAACGTTGGCACTTAAGGATATTTCACTAGTGCTCCATGGACCGACAATTACAGGTATCATTGGCCCAAACGGTGCTGGAAAATCAACATTATTAAAAGGGATGCTGGGAATTATCCCACATCAAGGTCAGGCATTTCTCGATAACAAGGAAGTTAAAAAATCCTTACACCGAATTGCCTATGTCGAACAAAAAATCAATATCGACTACAACTTTCCCATCAAGGTCAAGGAATGCGTCTCGTTAGGACTCTTTCCCTCTATCCCTCTCTTTCGAAGTTTAAAGGCTAAACATTGGAAGAAAGTGAAAGAAGCCCTTGAAATCGTCGGTCTAGCTGACTACGCTGAACGGCAAATCAGTCAACTGTCTGGAGGTCAATTCCAGCGGGTCTTGATTGCCAGATGTTTGGTACAGGAAGCCGACTATATCCTCTTGGATGAACCCTTTGTTGGGATTGACTCTGTTAGTGAGGAAATCATCATGAATACGCTGAGAGATCTGAAAAAAGCTGGGAAGACGGTTCTCATCGTCCACCACGACCTCAGCAAGGTTGCCCACTACTTCGATCAAGTCTTGCTTGTCAATCGAGAAGTGATTGCCTTTGGTCCAACCAAAGAAACCTTTACCGAAGCCAATCTCAAAGAAGCTTACGGTAATCGACTATTTTTCAATGGAGGTGACCTATGATTGCAGAATTTATCGATGGATTGCAAAAATTCCATTTCTTACAAAATGCCTTGATAACAGCCATTGTCATCGGGGTCGTAGCTGGAGCTGTGGGATGTTTCATCATCCTACGCGGGATGTCACTCATGGGAGATGCCATTTCACATGCTGTCTTGCCAGGTGTAGCCCTCTCCTTTATCTTGGGCCTTGACTTCTTTATCGGAGCCATTGTCTTTGGATTGCTAGCTGCCATCATCATTACCTACATCAAGGGGAACTCGATTATCAAAAGCGATACCGCCATCGGCATTACCTTTTCTTCTTTCTTAGCCCTCGGTATCATCTTGATTAGTGTCGCTAAAAGTTCAACTGACCTTTTCCATATCCTTTTTGGTAATATCCTAGCCGTCCAAGATACGGATATGTTTATTACTATGGGTGTTGGGGCAGTCATTCTCTTGTTAATCTGGATTTTCTTCAAGCAACTCTTGATAACTTCCTTTGATGAACTCTTGGCTAAAGCCATGGGAATGCCTGTCAATTTCTATCACTACCTTCTCATGGTACTCTTGACTCTCGTGTCTGTGACAGCCATGCAAAGTGTCGGAACTATCCTGATTGTAGCCATGCTGATTACCCCAGCTGCAACTGCTTATCTCTATGCTAATAGCCTGAAAAGTATGATTTTCCTTTCCTCAACCTTTGGAGCTACTGCTTCAGTTTTGGGACTCTTTATTGGCTATAGTTTTAATGTTGCGGCAGGTTCTAGTATCGTGCTTACAGCCGCTAGTTTCTTTCTCATTAGCTTCTTTATCGCTCCAAAACAACGATATTTGAAACTAAAAAATAAACATTTGTTAAAATAAGGGGTAAAGCCCCAATAAATTGGAGGATCTAATGAAAAAATTAGGTACATTACTCGTTCTCTTTCTTTCTGTTATTGCTCTTGTAGCATGTGCTAGCGGAAAAAAAGATACAGCTTCTGGTCAAAAACTAAAAGTTGTTGCTACAAACTCAATCATCGCTGATATTACTAAAAATATTGCTGGTGACAAAATTGATCTTCATAGTATCGTTCCGATTGGGCAAGACCCACACGAATACGAACCACTTCCTGAAGATGTTAAGAAAACTTCTGAGGCAGACCTCATTTTCTATAACGGTATCAACCTTGAAACAGGTGGCAATGCTTGGTTTACAAAATTGGTAGAAAATGCTAAGAAAACTGAAAACAAAGACTACTTTGCAGTCAGCGAAGGGGTTGAAGTCATCTACCTTGAAGGAAAAAATGAAAAAGGTAAAGAAGACCCACACGCTTGGCTCAACCTTGAAAATGGGATTATCTTTGCTAAAAATATCGCCAAACAATTGAGCGCCAAAGACCCTAACAACAAGGAATTCTATGAAAAAAATCTCAAAGAATATACTGATAAGTTAGACAAACTTGATAAAGAAAGTAAGGATAAATTTAATAACATCCCTGCTGAAAAGAAACTCATTGTAACCAGCGAAGGAGCATTCAAATACTTCTCTAAAGCCTATGGTGTCCCAAGTGCTTACATCTGGGAAATCAATACTGAAGAAGAAGGAACACCTGAACAAATCAAGACCTTGGTTGAAAAACTTCGCCAAACAAAAGTTCCTTCACTCTTTGTAGAATCAAGTGTGGATGACCGTCCAATGAAGACTGTTTCACAAGACACAAACATCCCAATCTACGCACAAATCTTTACTGACTCTATCGCAGAACAAGGTAAAGAAGGCGACAGCTACTACAGCATGATGAAATACAACCTTGACAAGATTGCTGAAGGATTGGCAAAATAATCCTATGAAAACGTCATTCTCACATGAGCTGGCGTTTTTTCTATGCCCACATTTCCGGTCAAATCATTGGAAAATTCCGGCTGTTTCAGCTAAAATGGAAGAAAAAAGATTGGAGTATCCTATGGTAACTTTTCTCGGAAATCCTGTGAGCTTTACAGGTAAACAACTACAAGTCGGCGACAAGGCGCTTGATTTTTCTCTCACTACAACAGACCTTTCTAAAAAATCTCTGGCTGATTTTGATGGAAAGAAAAAAGTCTTGAGTGTCGTGCCTTCTATCGATACAGGTATCTGCTCAACTCAAACGCGTCGTTTTAATGAAGAACTGGCTGGACTGGACAATACGGTTGTCTTGACTGTTTCTATGGACCTACCTTTTGCCCAAAAACGTTGGTGTGGTGCTGAAGGTATTGAAAATGCCATCATGCTCTCAGACTATTTCGACCATTCCTTTGGACGTGACTATGCCCTCTTAATCAATGAGTGGCATCTATTGGCACGCGCGGTCTTTGTCCTCGATACTGACAATACGATTCGCTACGTTGAATACGTGGACAATATCAATTCTGAGCCAAACTTCGAAGCCGCAATTGCAGCTGCTAAAGCCCTATAGAAAAAATCCTCTGTCACAAAGAGTTCCCCACTCTTTGAAACGGAGGATTTTTGTTTACGAGTAAATACAAGTCCAATCTGATAAAAACAACTACCTTATACTGGAATCTAGCCACAGGTTACTCAAGACACTGCTTTGAGGTTGGAGATGGAAACTAACCTGATTTGAAAAGATTCTCGAAGAGTATTACTCTACAGATTTCAAGGCTTCAAGCATATCAACCTTTCTCAAATGATGATTAACGAAGAAACCAAGCAAGGTCAAAATGATGCTTACTGCTGCCACTGGGATTACATAGACTTCCCAGCCTACCTGTGGATAAAAGAGAATAGTCGCTGGTGAAATCATTTGAATCAAAAACTGGTGTAAATAGAAACCAGTTACGAGACCAAGGACGATTCCCACAAGGGACAACACAATCGTCTCACGGTAAATGTAGAGGGTGACTTCATTATTATGAAAACCGAGAACCTTGATAGTGGAGAGTTCACGGATTCTCTCAGCTACGTTGATGTTGGTCAGATTGTAGAGGATAACGATAGCCAATAGAACCGACACGATAACTAAGATGGTCATGGTCTGATTGAGGGAGCTAGCGACGGAGTCAAAGAGTCGAATGGCTGAAGCGTTCTGGACGACACTGGATACCGCAGATTGATTCATGAGTAAACCTGCCTGACTTTCGATACTAGACGCACTGGTATTCCTTAGCGAGACCAGATAAGTGTTAGCTTGGGGCACCTGTCCGTAAATTTGCTCATAGCTAGCCTGACTCATATAAATAAAGTGACCAACATAGTTCTCAGCAATGGCAGCAACCGTTAATTCCTTACCTTCAATTTCTAGAGTTTGTCCAACCTTGACACCTGCCAGCTGGGCAAGTTTAGCTGTAATAACGACGCCATCTTTTAATGTCAGCTCCTGCTGATGATGTTGCAGATGGATAAAGGGAGTCAAATCCTCCTTCTCTGTCATCATAAGAGTAACAGTCTGAAGACCAGCCTTGCCTTTAAAATCCTTGTCTAGCGTCTTAGAATAAATTTTCTGGTAGGCTTGAATAGCCTGACCTTTCAACACTTCTTCTAGATTTTCCTTGTCTTGATTGGTCGCACTAAGATTTTCAGAGACAATCATTTGATACTGTTGGATTTGTTGAAACTGTCTATACGGAACTCCTGCTACAGAGGATTGAATTCCCAAACCTGCAAAGAGCAGAGCGACTGAACCTGCCACACCAAAGATCGTCATCAACATCCGCTGTTTATAACGGAAGATATTACGGGCTGTTACCTTATGGGTAAAACTGAGACGACGCCAGATAAAACCGATGCGCTCTAGTAAGATTTCAGCTCCTTTAACAGGAGGTTTAGGCAATAAAAGCTGGGCTGCTTCGTCATGAAGTTCCCTACGAGCTACCAAGTAGGCTGGTAGCACACTCGCCAACCAACTCAAGACAAGAGCCAGTAAGCTATAGGTCCAATAGAACTGAATCTGGGTTTCTCCCACCACCATGCCTTTTGTAATGACACTTGAAATCACACCTGCTAGTAAATAATGTCCAAGTATGCTACCTAGAGCTGTTCCTACAGTCCCAGCTACTAGACCGTAGAGGAGAAACTTGACGATAATATCCTTACTACGATAGCCCAAGGCCTTAAAAATCCCTGCATGAGTTCGCTCTTCATCCACAAAACGAGTCATGGTTGTAAAGGTCACCATAGCTGCTACGGCATAAAGCACTACAGGAAAGATATTGCCCACTGCCCGAATACTGGCTGAAGCATTGCTGTACATGAGGTAGCCCTGACCACCAGGCATGGTCTGACGATTATAGACCTGATACTTGGGCTCAGCCAAATCATCCAAGACTTGCTGATGTTTTTCTAATTTTTCCTTTTCTTGAGCTAGACTTTGTTCAGCCTGCTTTAGTTTGTCCTCTTCCTTGCCCAATTCCTGCTTGGCTTGAGTAAGTTGAGCACTGGTCTGCTCTCTCTGGGCTTGAGGAAGCAAGGCCAGTTGACTTTCTTGAGCCTGTATACGAGCTTGAGCAGCTGCCAAACGACTCTTGCCTTCCTGCAAATTAGCCTGAGCTCGGTCAAGAGTTTCTTGCCCCTTATCGAGAGACTCTTGGCCTTCTTTTTTCAAGAGTTGCAGACGTGCCTTGCCATTATCTGACAAAGCTTGTTCAAGTTCTTCCTGATGTTGCTTGGATTTTTCTTCATAAGCTTCTGAAAAGGCATTTAAGCCTGCTAAATCTTGATATTTCAAACGAGCTATATTGTAGACTTTCTGATCAAACTGGCTAGGCAAAATCACCCCGTATGCTGTCAGAGTCCCGCTTCCGCTTCCTGCGTAGCCCATATCTCGCTGGGAAAGGATTTCAGCCGAATCCACAAAACCAGTAATGGTATATGTATGATTTTTTAAAGAGGAATGACCGCCTTCTTTTTCTTTAAAACTAATCTCCTGTCCTAATCGATATTGCCCCTGCAGATGATTGGCCAAAGCGATTTCCTGGTCTGACTGAGGAAGTCGTCCCTCTCTGAGATGAAAGGTTGAAATTCGCTCTGGCTTGGAATACAGCCGAATAGCATCTTGCCCATTATCCATAGTCACATCTGTCAAGTAGCCAAACTCGACCTCTGCGCCCTCTATCTGTTCTAGTTCTTTTTGATCTGCTTGATCCAAGCCATAGTTAGACATGACTGCCAAATCCAAGGTTTTAGCAGTTGTTAAATAAGCATTGGCGGTCGCCTCCATATTGGGACTAGTCACTTTGAGACCTACTAAGGCTAGAGATCCCAACATCATCAGGGTCAAGATGGATAAAAAACGCCCCTTGGAGCCTGTAAAGGACTGAATTAAGTCCTTCCAATAAGTTTTTCGCTTGATCATGCTAGTACTCCAAACTGTCAACATCCTGAGGATGCTGGTTGATCACCACATCCTTGACACCGGCATCGTGCATATGAATCACGCGATCAGCAATAGGAGCTAGCGCGCTATTATGAGTCACGATGATCACCGTCGTTCCCTTTTGACGAGACATATCTTGGAGAATTTTCAAGACTTGCTTGCCCGTCTGATAATCCAAGGCACCAGTCGGTTCATCACAAAGGAGGATTTTAGGATTTTTGGCTACTGCGCGTGCAATGGAGACTCGCTGTTGCTCCCCTCCAGACAGCTGGGCTGGGAAATTATTGAGACGATGAGCCAGACCTACATCTGTCAAGACCTGCTCAGGATTCAAGGCATCTGTCACGATTTCAGAGGCCAGTTCCACATTTTCCTTAGCGGTTAGATTGGAAACTAGATTATAAAATTGAAAAACAAAGCCGACATCATTACGACGGTAATTGGTCCTCTGGTGGGAACTATAGTCTGCAATATTAACACCATCTATCCAGATTTCCCCTTCATCATTGGTATCCATTCCCCCTAGGAGATTGAGAACTGTTGACTTACCTGCACCTGACGCACCAAGGATAATCACCAATTCACCCTTTTCAATTTCAAAATTCACATCACGATTGGCCACAATCTCCGTGTCCCCAACCTGATAACGCTTGTAACAGTGTTTCATCTCAATATAAGCCATAATACCCACCCTCTCTCAAACAAATTACTTCCTACTACCATTATAACGCTTTTTCAACTAGTTGGAAACTGCTTACATTCTTAAATCCTTATTAAAAGGCAGTATCAAATTACTGCCTTCTATCACCTTCTTAAAAATAAAATTGAACAAAATCACCTTCTGCTGTCGCCACTGAAATACAATCTTTCCCCATGCATTTCGCTTTTATTTTTTCTTGATTCACTTCAATCACACTTTTTTCAATATCTGGATAAGAGACTCGCAAATCTCCCCCACTTCTTGATAAAATGGTCAACTGTAAGAGTTTTTTATCCGCCCACCTCATGCTAACTTCAAAATGTCCACGTGCCATTAAGCCTGAAACGGAACCTGTTGACCATGCATCGGGTAGGGCGGCTAGAGGTACCAGATAAGCTGTATGAGACTGGAGTAACATTTCTGCCATGCCACTAGTAGCACCAAAATTACCATCTATCTGAAAAGGAGGGTGGCTACACCAAAGATTTGGCAAGGTGGATGACTTTAACTGCTCTGCTAATAATTTATGGGCTCGATTGCCATCTCCTAGACGCGCCCAAAGATTGATCTTATTGGCCTTAGACCAGCCTGTACCCCCATCTCCACGATCACTGAGGCTAGCACGCGCCGCTTCAAGATACTCTTGTCCCTTATAGCTAAAGAGAGTTCCAGGATAGAGTCCCACCAGATGGGAAGCGTGCCGATGCTGGGCCTCCACTTTCTCATTTTGAAAATGCTGCTCTTCCTCCTCATACCACTCCCTGATTCGACCAGATTGAGTGATTTGAAGAGGATTAAGCAAGTCAAACTTCTCCTTGACCTCAGTCAACAAAGTCTCATCCAGTCCCAATTCCTGAGCAGCCTGAATAAAATCATGAAATAACTGCCAAATCAGAGATTGGTCATAGGTATTGCCAATCGAAATCGGCCCATGTTCTGGCGAATAAGATGGAGAAGAGACCCAACGCTGCGCCTGCTGATCCTTATGTAAAAAGGCATTCCAAAAACGAACCGTTTCCCTCAACATGGGATAAATTTTCTCCCTGAGATAGTCTTGGTCCCTGTAAAATGTATAGGCTTCATAAACAGTTTGCATCATCCACGCATTGGCAGCTGGTGACCAACCCCAATAGTAATCCCAACCAGGTGCCGTCCAACCAAAGGGAGTCGCTTGAGTATGAACCAACCAACCATTCTCCTCCCCTTCCTGAGAGACGATTCCTGCATACCTTGCAGCCGCTAGACGACCATAGACACGCAAATCATCTATATAGTTGATGACCGGAAAGGCTGTCTCTAGGAGATTAGTAATATAGGCTGGCCAATAATTCATCTGCAGATTGATATTCAGGTGATAGTCTGAATTCCAAGGAGGATTATCGACCGCATTCCAGACTCCCTGTAGGTTAGCTGGTAGAGCATCTGAGCAATCTCTAGAAGAACTAATCAATAAATACCGTCCATACTGGAAGAACAGCTCCTCCAAAGACTGCCCTTCTTGTGGCTTATAATTTTTTAACAAATCATCTGTAGTGGATGCGTCAACTTCAGCTCCCAAATCCAATTGAACACGCTGGAATAAGGCTTGATAGTCCTCAATATGCCTTGATTTCAATTGGGCATAGCCCTTTTCTTTAGCTGTCTCCACCAAGTCCTTTACTTGCTGCTCCAAATCTAGTTTCTTGCGATAATTGCTAGCAGGATTCTGGGCAAAATCCGTCTTAGCTACCAAGAAAAGATTGGCATAACTGGCTCCTGATATCTGAACCTTATCTGACCAGACTCTAATGTCTCCATCCGTTTCCCAAGCTAGATAACTCGCAAACTGCAGATCACTATCCTTAACCCGTCCCCTCATCAAGATATAAGAATCAGTAATATCTAACTGGCACTCCTTGTAATCAGATTTTTCCTGTTCATACTTTCCATCAGAAGCCAAATCACGGGTCAAGGATAGTTCTATAGTAAAATCTAGAGTTTCCAACCCTTCCTTAGTAAAACGTTGAACCAAGAGATCATCTGGAAAACTGGCAAAGGTTTCACGTTCAAATCGCGTTCCCTTATAGGCATAAGAAGTCGTCGCAAGTGCCTTACTAATATTCAGCTGTCTCTGATAGTCCGTCACCTGAGACAAAGTCATACCTTGCTGGCTGAACTCAATAAAAATATCCCCAAAGGACAGATAGGTCCCATATTGACTCGTTTTTGGCCCGACTAGGTGCTGTTCAGCCAGTTCTTTAGCCCGATTGTAATCTCTCTTTTCCAAAGCCTGCCGAATCTCAGCTAAAAAAGCATACTGATCCTGAAGATTTCCACCCTGATAATCTGAACTATCAGGAAGTGGACCACCAGACCAGAGACTTTTTTCATTGAATTGAATCCGTTCAGCCCCTATAAGCCCAAATATTTTTGCCCCTAAAGAACCATTGCCTATCGGTAAGGCCTCTTCTTCCCAACCCTTATATGTTCTTGAAGCTGGTTGCTTGTAGGCCAATACATAATCTTGTTTTTTATTCCTTATCATACTACCATACTAACATAAAAAGCCTAGAAATCAATCCTAGACTTACAATCCTATTAAAATAATTGCTCAGGGATAGCTTTATTTTTTTAACCTATAATTACTATATAACGTTAGTACAGGAGAAAATAAGCTTGGAATAACGATCAATATGACCGGCAAAATATTTCCCGATGTCAAAAAGGATATCATCATCAAAATACACGCAAAAATTATTTCTTTATAATTAAATTTCAGAGCTTCTAACACTGTAATTTTTCGTGTATCTTTTGGTGTCACTAAGAAAACTGCTTTCTTTCCAAATATAGATTTAAATGAGGAAACCAAACTAACATAAAACATAGAACCAAATAGCATAAATGAGGTAAAAAGATAGAATATAAGTTGAAAAATATTTATTTTTCTACTATAAAAAATAATATCATTAGACATTGGAGCCAATAAAAAGATAAAGGTTGGAATTAAAAGCCATGCTGGGTACTCTAATTTATAATGTAGTAATGGAAATAAAATTAGATTCATAACGATATAAAAAGCAAAAACTGCCGTTAGAGGTAAATTATATGTAAATAATATAATATCTAACTTCTCCTGCCATTTTAGTTTAGATTTTAAAATAATTGGAGTATATCTTTTAATAAATTCCATATTTCCTTGCGTCCATTTAGAATGCCGTTTTTTAAAGGCTAAATAGTCTACCGGATATTCTTCCTGACAAACAATATCGTCAGCAAATCCTACATGGTAATCTCCTTTAATTCTGGATTCAATACTGAAACACAAATCTTCAGCGACAACATGTGGAAATCCTCCAGCTGCTTGGTAACAGTCTTTACTAATCATAGCACCATGACCTAATAGTGATAAAAAACCATAGCGATGCTTCACATTTTGATACACTGGCCAATGAGAATCTACTCCAATCGCTAAGGTATCCATAAAAAGATTTCTGTTCCTAGACGCAACGTGAGTCGCTTGTAGAATTCCTAAATTTCTATTCTTCTCGAAATAAGCCAATGATTTTTTTATAAAATTTGAAGGAATAATCTCATCGCTGTCTAATAAAACAAAGTAATCATAATCATTTTTATTTTTTAAATAATTATTGATATTACCAGCCTTAAAGCCATTTCGATCATCTCTTCTGATAACAGAAACATTGTATTTTTTAGCAAACTCATCTACCTGCTGTTTATAAACCTCTGATTTGGAGTCATCTAATATAACTGTTTCAAAATTTACGTAATCTTGTTGCATTGATTCTGCTAAACACTCTGGAACAAAATCATTAGCGGTACAATATAGCAAGATTACTTTTTTATCTTCAGAAATTGAACTACTTTTTTTAAAATTATTTCCATATATATATATATACTTATTGAGATAAAATGTCGAGACGTATATAATATCCTTTAGACCATTTAACCAAAAATAGCTAATAAATAAGGCATTCAATACAACTAATACCAATACCAAAGGCCTCAATACTCCTTGATACTCACTGGCGTCTCTAACGGTGTGAATAAATGCTGGCATCACAAGCAATAGCAATGCCAACCATGTCAGTAACAATGTAATATACATTGTAGATTTGGTCCTAATTTTCCTCATATTCTATCCTTCTTTTCAGCTTACACTTTACAACAATCATTATATCAAACCTTTGAATTTTTATCAACTCTCTTAGAAAATATAGCCTAGGTAGATTCATTCAATCCAACATCGTTGCTTCCATTTTCAAAAACAATCGTTTATAATGGCATATACTTAATTGATATAGTCTGAACCAGAACAATATCGATGGCTTATACTTCTGCAAAGCACATCAGTTCTATATATAAGCTCAAAGAACATCTTTGAGTAATTTGTAGCTAGTTGGCTTTTTGATTTTCATTGAGTATCATAGTCAATTTAATTTAGTATAATATACTGCAGTCCCTAAAATATTATTAGAAATTGGTTTGAATTTCCTAATCAATTTGGTCAGTTTTTATCTCATTCCTCTATACTATAATAGACTGAATTTAAAGCAGTACAACTTGTATTCTAAATTATTGTTATAAATTGATTTGAATTCAAATACTAAATCGTTTAGTTCTTATTTCATTTTTTATATTTAATATCAAGGTAAGTAGAAAAAGTAGGAGGCTGGGACAAAAAAATTTTGATTTTGTAGTAGATTGAAATAAAATGTGAACAAATCTGTTAAGAAAGTCAATTTAATTTCTAGCAATGTTTTAGAAGTCGTAGTGTACTATTTCAATTTCAATCTACTATAAATTTTTAAAATCGATAGATTAGACAGAAAAGCGAACAAGACAGAATTCTGAATGTCAGATAACTCGTTTTGTTCGCTTTTTATATTTAAGGTTAGACTTTTGTCCCAGCCTCATACTCACAGTATATATTTTTTTAACTACAAATACACTAGTAGAAACTAATTAAAATCCTACCCATCTCACAACTTGATACTTCCAAGGTGGTTCTTAGTCAGAATCAAATTGTTTATTTCTAAACAATCTGATTCTGCAACAATTCTTTTAAAAAAGAAAAGCTTATTTTCCAAGGTAGTATTCAGAAACAACGTTCAATTTTTCGTCGAATTCGAATACCAATGGTGGGAAGTTAGGGATTTCCACGTCCATGATTTCGTCATCTGACAAACCTTTGATGTGTTTTACAAGGGCACGGATTGAGTTACCGTGAGCTCCTACGAATACGTTTTTACCATCTTTAAGAGCTGGAGCGATTTTATCTTCCCAGAATGGAAGGGCACGTTCCAAAGTCACTTTCAAATTTTCAGCATCTGGGATTACTGAGTCGTCAAGTGAAGCATAACGACGGTCTGTGTGAGCTGAGTGCTCATCATCACGATCCATGTTTGGAGGCAATACATCGTATGAACGACGCCAGATGTGAACTTGCTCATCACCAAACTGTTCAGCAGCTTCAGCTTTGTTTTTACCAGTCAAACCACCGTAGTGACGTTCGTTCAAACGCCATGATTTTTCAACTGGAACCCACAATTGGTCAGAAGCTTCAAGAGCCAAGTTAGTTGTCTTAATCGCACGTTTCAATACCGAAGTGTAAGCTTGGTCAAATTCGATACCAGCTTCTTTGATCAATTTACCAGCGTCAATCGCTTGTTGTGTACCTTTTTCAGACAAATCAACATCAGCCCAACCAGTGAAAAGGTTAGCTTTGTTCCATTCAGACTCACCGTGGCGAGCAAAAACCAATTTTACCATTAGATGGATTCTCCTTTAAATTTTCCGAGGTTTCCCCTCGTTTATCTATTCTATTTTACACAATTTTTCACAAAAAAGCTAGTCAAAACCAAAAAGGAAAGAGTTTCACACATGAAGCTAACTTCTCAAAGTAACTT
>NZ_VMLG01000041.1:0-7927 GCF_013276565.1 Streptococcus sp. 53 | reverse complement strand
TAAGAAAAATAATGAAAAAGTAGGTTTAGAAAGAGGTAAGTATCTATGTCTTCTCATAAAAAAGTGTCACTCTCTGAGATTAATCAATCTATCGATACTCCAAATAACAATCATTTCTGGCAAAATTTAAATGCCTTTTTAGGTCCGGGTGCTCTTGTCGCAGTTGGTTATATGGATCCAGGAAACTGGATTACCAGTGTAGTCGGTGGTGCTTCCTATAAGTATAGTCTCTTGTTTGTTATCTTGATTTCATCTCTCATTGCCATGCAACTTCAGCAGATGGCAGGAAAGCTTGGTATTGTAACCCAGATGGACCTGGCTCAAGCAACGGCTCATCATTCACCTAAATGGCTTCGTTATAGTCTATGGGTGATTTTAGAATTAGCCTTGATGGCGACAGATCTGGCAGAAGTTCTAGGTTCAGCGATTGCTCTCAATCTTCTCTTTAAGATTCCGATTATGATAGCAATTCTCTTGACCGTGTTGGATGTTTTTCTCTTATTGCTTCTGATGAAATTTGGCTTTAAGAAGATTGAAGCTATTGTGACAACACTGATTTTAACCATTCTAGCAATTTTTACCTATCTGGTAGCTTTGTCACATCCAAGCTTCCAAGGAATCGTTGAGGGTTATCTACCGAATGCAACCTTATTTGAAAGTCCCTTGCCAGGGCATGAAAGTCAATTAACCTTGGCACTAGGGATCGTGGGAGCAACGGTTATGCCCCATAACCTCTATTTGCATTCTTCCTTGTCACAAACTCGGAAAATCAATCACAAGGACAAGAATGATGTTCGAAAAGCCGTGCGCTTTATGACCTGGGATTCAAATCTCCAATTATCCTTGGCCTTTGTGGTTAACTCCCTTCTATTAATTCTCGGGGCGGCTCTCTTTTTCGGCCATGCATCTGAGATTTCTGCCTTCTCTCAAATGTATAATGCCTTGCAGGATTCTACTATTGCAGGAGCTATAGCTAGCTCGACCTTATCAACCTTGTTTGCCTTGGCTTTATTAGCCAGTGGTCAAAATTCGACAATTACGGGTACCTTGACTGGACAAATCGTTATGGAAGGTTTCTTGCATATGAGATTACCTCAATGGTTCATTCGTTTGGCAACTCGTCTCTTTGCCTTGTTGCCTGTCATGATTGTAGCGGTTCTGTTTGGTCATCAGGAAAAAACATTAGATCAGTTATTGGTTTATTCACAAGTCTTTCTTTCGATTGCTCTTCCATTTTCAATCTTCCCACTGATTTATCTAACTTCTAAGAAATCACTGATGGGAGAATTTACCAATGCCAAATGGAATACCATCCTTGGCTATATCGTTTCCATTATCTTAACAATTCTCAATGTGAAATTGTTATTTGATATTTTCTAAGAAATTCACCCGAGTTATAAAACAAGCATATAAGAAAAAAGATACCCAAGATTTCTTGGGTATCTTTTTTAAAATAAACGGAAGACATGGGATTCGAACCCACGCACGCTGTTACACGCCTACCGCGTTTCCAACACGGCCTCTTAAGCCTCTTGAGTAATCTTCCAATACTTACTCAAATAGTCTACCATAAAGGCCCCTATCTTGCAATAAAAATTCTAGAAATAAGAAAAATGATAGATTTTGAAAGAAAATGACAAAAAATGCTTGACTTTGAAAGAAAGTGTGATAGAATGAATAGTGTAAACGATAACAGGAGGTGATTCAGTGTTAAAAACAGAGCGGAAACAACTGATTTTAGAGGAGTTAAATCAACATCATGTAGTTTCTCTAGAAAAATTAGTTAGTTTGCTAGAGACCTCAGAATCAACGGTTCGAAGAGACTTGGATGAGTTGGAAGCGGAAAACAAGCTTCGTCGCGTGCATGGTGGAGCAGAATTGCCCCATTCCTTGCAGGAAGAAGAAACCATTCAAGAAAAATCTGTCAAAAACCTTCAAGAAAAGAAGTTGCTGGCTCAGAAAGCAGCCTCTCTCATTAAGGAACAAGATGTCATCTTTATCGATGCTGGAACAACAACTGCTTTTTTGATCCATGAATTGGTCAATAAGAATATTACTGTTGTGACAAATTCGATTCACCATGCCGCACAGTTGGTTGAAAAGCAGATTCCAACTGTCATGGTTGGAGGAAGTGTCAAGATGGCAACAGATGCTAGCATCGGGGGCGTTGCTCTTAACCAGATTAACCAATTGCACTTTGACCGTGCCTTTATCGGGATGAATGGTGTGGACGATGGCTATTATACGACTCCTGATATGGAGGAGGGAGCTGTTAAGCGTGCTATTTTAGAAAATGCCAAACAGACCTATGTCTTGGTGGATTCGTCAAAAATTGGACAAACTTGCTTTGCCAAGGTAGCACCACTCAAACGAGCTATTGTTATCACAAGTCAAGGGCATGAGCTCTTGCAGGCTATTAAGGAGAAAACGGAGGTAATAGAAGTATGATTTATACAGTCACACTCAATCCATCCATTGACTATATCGTTCGTTTGGACCAAGTCCAAGTCGGTAGTGTCAATCGTATGGACAGTGATGATAAGTTTGCTGGTGGGAAAGGAATCAATGTCAGCCGTGTCTTGAAACGTTTGGATATACCAAATACAGCGACGGGATTTATCGGAGGCTTTACTGGTAAATTTATCACAGATACCCTTGCAGAGGAAGAAATCGAGACATGTTTTGTCCAAGTGGCAGAAGATACTCGTATCAATGTTAAAATCAAAGCAGACCAAGAAACAGAAATCAACGGAACCGGTCCAAATGTCGAACCAGCTCAGCTAGAAGAATTGAAAGCTATTTTATCTAGTCTGACAGCAGAAGATACGGTTGTCTTTGCGGGTTCGAGTGCTAAAAACCTAGGCAATGTTATCTACAAGGATTTGATTGCCTTGACACGCAAGACTGGTGCGCAAGTCGTTTGTGACTTTGAAGGACAGACCTTGATTGATAGTTTGGACTATCAGCCACTTTTGGTCAAACCAAATAATCACGAGCTTGGAGCTATCTTTGGAGTGAAACTCGAAAGTTTAGATGAAATCGAGAACTATGCTCGTCAGTTACTGGCCAAAGGAGCTCAAAACGTCATTATCTCCATGGCTGGCGACGGTGCCCTTCTTGTCACATCTGAGGGAGCTTACTTCGCAAAACCTATCAAGGGAACAGTCAAAAATTCAGTTGGTGCTGGTGATTCTATGGTTGCCGGATTCACAGGTGAATTTGTCAAATCAAAAGACGCAGTAGAAGCCTTCAAATGGGGAGTTGCTTGTGGAACGGCAACTACCTTCTCGGATGACTTGGCAACAGCAGAATTTATTAAAGAAACATATGAAAAAGTTGAGGTAGAAAAACGATGAAAATTCAAGACCTATTGAGAAAAGATGTTATGTTGCTGGATTTGCAAGCAACTGAAAAAACAGCTGTCATCGACGAGATGATTAAAAGTTTGACAGACCACGGTTATGTGACAGATTTTGAAACCTTTAAAGAAGGAATTTTGGCGCGTGAAGCTCTCACTTCTACAGGTTTGGGTGATGGTATCGCAATGCCTCACAGCAAAAATGCTGCTGTCAAAGAAGCGACAGTTCTCTTTGCCAAGTCAAACAAGGGTGTTGACTACGAGAGCTTGGATGGACAATCAACTGACCTCTTCTTTATGATTGCAGCTCCAGAAGGTGCCAATGATACTCACTTGGCAGCCTTGGCAGAATTGTCTCAATACTTGATGAAAGACGGTTTTGCTGACAAACTTCGTCAAGTAACATCAGCTGACCAAGTTATCGAACTTTTTGACAAAGCTTCCGAAAAAACTGAAGAGCCTGTTCAAGCACCTACTAATGACTCTGATGAGTTTATCGTTGCTGTTACAGCTTGTACAACAGGTATTGCTCACACTTACATGGCTCAAGAAGCCCTTCAAAAAGTGGCTGCTGAAATGGGTGTTGGAATCAAGGTTGAAACCAACGGTGCTAGCGGTGTTGGAAACCAACTAACTGCTGAGGACATCCGCAAGGCTAAAGCTGTTATCATCGCTGCAGACAAGGCGGTTGAGATGGATCGTTTCGATGGCAAACCATTGATCAATCGTCCAGTTGCTGACGGGATCCGTAAAACAGAAGAATTGATTAACTTGGCTCTTTCAGGAGATGCTGAAGTCTACCGTGCTGCTAATGGAGCAAAAGCTTCGACAGCAAGCAACGAAAAACAAAGCCTTGGTGGTGCCTTCTACAAACACTTGATGAGTGGTGTATCTCAAATGTTGCCATTCGTTATAGGTGGTGGTATCATGATTGCCCTTGCCTTCTTGATTGACGGTGCTTTGGGTGTTCCAAATGAAAATCTTGGTAATCTTGGTTCCTACCATGAGCTAGCTTCTATGTTTATGAAAATTGGTGGAGCTGCCTTTGGTTTGATGCTCCCAGTCTTTGCAGGTTATGTTGCATACTCTATCGCTGAAAAACCAGGTTTGGTAGCAGGTTTCGTGGCTGGTGCTATTGCCAAAGAAGGTTTTGCCTTTGGTAAAATTCCTTATGCCGCAGGTGGTGAAGCAACTTCAACTCTTGCAGGTGTCTCATCTGGTTTCCTAGGTGCCCTTGTTGGTGGATTTATCGCAGGTGCTTTAGTTCTTGCTATCAAGAAATACGTTAAAGTTCCTCGTTCACTCGAAGGTGCTAAATCAATTCTTCTCTTGCCACTTCTTGGAACAATCTTGACTGGATTTGTCATGCTAGCTGTGAATATCCCAATGGCAGCAATCAATACTGCTATGAATGACTTCCTAGGCGGTCTTGGAGGAGGTTCAGCTGTCCTTCTTGGTATCGTCCTTGGTGGAATGATGGCTGTTGACATGGGGGGACCAGTCAACAAAGCGGCTTATGTCTTTGGTACAGGTACGCTTGCAGCAACTGTTTCTTCAGGTGGTTCTGTAGCCATGGCAGCAGTTATGGCTGGAGGAATGGTGCCACCACTTGCAATCTTTGTCGCAACTCTTCTTTTCAAAGATAAATTTACTAAAGAAGAACGCAACTCTGGTTTGACAAACATCATCATGGGCTTGTCATTTATCACTGAGGGAGCAATTCCATTTGGTGCCGCTGACCCAGCTCGTGCTATCCCAAGCTTCATCCTTGGTTCAGCAGTAGCAGGTGGACTCGTTGGTCTTACTGGTATCAAACTCATGGCGCCACACGGAGGAATCTTCGTTATTGCCCTTACTTCAAATGCTCTTCTTTACCTCGTTTCTGTCTTGGTAGGAGCAATCGTAAGTGGTGTGGTCTATGGTTACCTACGCAAACCACAAGCATAAAAAATAGAAAAATGAAAAGATTGGACCGTTTGGTGCAGTCTTTTTCTCTTTCCGAAATGCCTGTGAAATATGGTATAATAGAAGAATGGCAAACAAGAATACAAGTAAAACGAGACGGAGACCGTCTAAAGCAGAACTCGAAAGAAAAGAAGCGATTCAACGGATGTTGATTTCGCTAGGAATGGCGATTTTATTGATTTTTGCAGCTTTTAAATTAGGGGCTGCAGGTATAACCCTTTACAATTTAATTCGCTTGTTGGTGGGTAGCCTAGCTTATCTGGCAATATTTGGTATCCTGCTCTATCTCTTCTTCTTCAAATGGATACGAAAACAGGAAGGACTCTTATCAGGATTTTTCACCATATTTGCTGGCTTACTCTTGATTTTTGAGGCCTACTTAGTTTGGAAATATGGTTTGGATAAGTCGGTATTAAAAGGGACCATGGCTCAGGTTGTGACTGATTTGACTGGTTTTCGAACGACCAGTTTTGCTGGAGGTGGCTTGATTGGTGTTGGCCTCTATGTACCAACAGCCTTTCTCTTCTCAAATATCGGTACTTACTTTATTGGTTCTATCTTGATTTTAGTGGGTGCTCTCTTAATCAGTCCTTGGTCTGTTTACGATATTGCTGAATTTTTCAGTAGAGGCTATGCCAAATGGCGGGAAGGGCATGAGCGTCGAAAAGAGGAACGCTTTGTTAAACAAGAAGAAAAAGCTCGCCAAAAGGCTGAGGAAGAGGCTAGATTAGAAAAAGAAGAGGCTGAAAAAGCTTTACTCGATATGCCTCCTGTTGATATGGAAACGGGTGAAATTCTGACAGCAGATGTTGTGCTTGACGTTTCACCTTTTTCAGAAGAAGAGTGGGTGGAACCAGAAATCATCCTGCCTCAAGCTGAACTTGAATTCGCTGAACAGGAAGATGGCTCTGATGACGAAGATGTTCAGGTCGATTTTTCAGCAAAGGAAGCCCTCGAATACAAACTTCCAAGCTTACAACTCTTTGCCCCTGATAAACCTAAAGACCAGTCTAAAGAGAAGAAAATCGTTCGTGAAAACATCAAAATCCTAGAAGAAACCTTTGCTAGCTTTGGTATCAAGGTAACGGTTGAACGAGCCGAAATTGGGCCATCAGTGACCAAGTATGAAGTTAAGCCAGCAGTAGGTGTAAGGGTCAACCGCATTTCCAATCTAGCAGATGACCTCGCTCTAGCCTTGGCTGCTAAGGATGTCCGAATCGAAGCACCTATCCCAGGGAAATCTTTAGTGGGAATTGAGGTACCTAACTCTGAGATTGCGACAGTTTCTTTCCGCGAACTATGGGAACAATCTCAAACGAAAGCAGAAAATCTCTTGGAAATTCCTCTAGGAAAGGCGGTTAATGGCACCGCAAGAGCTTTTGACCTTTCTAAAATGCCCCACTTGCTCGTCGCAGGTTCAACGGGTTCTGGGAAGTCAGTAGCTGTTAACGGCATTATCGCTAGCATCCTCATGAAGGCGAGACCTGATCAAGTTAAATTTATGATGGTGGACCCTAAGATGGTTGAGTTGTCTGTTTACAATGACATTCCTCATCTCTTGATTCCAGTTGTGACCAATCCACGCAAGGCTAGCAAGGCCCTGCAAAAGGTTGTGGATGAAATGGAAAATCGTTATGAACTCTTTGCCAAGGTGGGAGTTCGGAATATTGCAGGCTTTAATGCCAAGATAGAAGAGTTCAATGCCCAGTCTGAGTACAAGCAGATTCCGCTACCGCTCATTGTCGTGATTGTTGATGAGCTGGCTGACCTTATGATGGTGGCTAGCAAGGAAGTGGAAGATACCATTATTCGTCTTGGACAGAAGGCACGTGCTGCAGGTATCCACATGATTCTTGCAACCCAGCGTCCATCTGTTGATGTCATCTCTGGTCTAATCAAAGCCAATGTCCCATCTCGTGTCGCATTTGCGGTTTCATCAGGGACAGACTCCCGTACTATCTTGGATGAAAATGGAGCTGAGAAGCTGCTTGGACGTGGAGATATGCTCTTTAAACCAATCGATGAAAATCACCCTGTTCGTCTCCAAGGCTCCTTTATCTCGGATGATGATGTTGAACGCATCGTAAACTTCATCAAGGCTCAGGCTGATGCGGACTACGATGAGAGTTTTGATCCGGGAGAAGTTTCTGAAAATGACGGAGAATTTTCAGATGGTGAATCTGGTGGTGATCCGCTCTTTGAAGAAGCTAAAGCTCTAGTCATTGAGACCCAGAAAGCCAGTGCATCTATGATTCAGCGTCGTTTATCAGTTGGATTTAACCGTGCGACCCGTCTCATGGAAGAGCTTGAGATGGCAGGTGTCATTGGTCCAGCTGAAGGTACCAAGCCAAGAAAAGTATTGCAACAATAAATTTCTCTCTTATACGGAAATGTGAACCTGACGTGATTTGAAGAGATTTTTAAAGCGGATTATCTATGATGTATAATTAATTGAATCTAAAATAGTACGAAACGACTTTTAAAGCATGAAATTGATTTGAATTCCCTAATAAATTTGTTCACATTTTATTCAAACACTATATCAAGCTGAAACAGGTTTAGAATTTCTTTTAGATATATGCAGACTCCCCCTGTAGTTTCTAG
>NZ_VMLG01000040.1:0-36078 GCF_013276565.1 Streptococcus sp. 53 | reverse complement strand
TAACTTCTCAAAGTAACTTCCACTTGCCTGACCAAAGTGGAAATTAGTCTAAAACGGATTTTTATGGTGGAATTAAGTATGAGACGTTTGAATTAGAAATGAGGTCTACTATGACAAAACATAAACACCTTACCCTTTCAGACCGCAATGATATCCAACTGGGCTTAGAGCGCGGTGAAACCTTCAAAGCTATTGGACAATCCATTCTAAAAGACCCGACTACTGTTTCCAAAGAAGTCAAACGAAACAGACAAGTCCGAGAGTCTACATGCCATAACCTTCCTTGCCCTCTACTCGATAAGGCTCCCTTTGTCTGTAACGGTTGCCCTAAAAGAAGACAAAATTGTGGATTTAAAAAAATTTTCTACCTAGCTAAGCAAGCTCAAAAACAGTACGAACAAACTCTTGCAGAAGCTCGTGAAGGAACTCCCCTCAATTCCAAGACCTTCTGGGACATGGACAAAGTCATTTCTGATGGTGTTAAAAAGGGACAACACATCTATCATATCCTCAAAACTCATAACCTGGATGTCAGCTCCTCAACCGTCTATCGGCACATCCGAAAAGGATACCTATCTATCGCTCCTATTGACCTTGCTAGAGCCGTTAAATTCAAAGAAAGACGGAAAAGTAAGCTACCTTCCATCCCTAAAGAAGCTAAAAAAGGCCGTTCCTATGAGGATTTCCAAAACTATTTATCTCTTAATCAACTAGACTCTTGGATGGAAATGGACACCGTTATGGGCAGGATGGGAGGTAAAGTCCTACTCACCTTCAATCTCTCTTTCTGTAACTTTATCTTCGCTAGACTTCTGGATAATAAAACTGCCCTTGAGGTTACCAAACACCTCTATGACATCAAGAACACTCTTCATCAAGCCGACAAAGATTTCTTCCAACTCTTCCCTGTCATCCTGACAGATAATGGTGGAGAGTTTGCCAGGGTCGATGATATCGAAATGGATGTGCGAGGAGAGAGTAAACTCTTCTTTTGTGACCCTAATCGCTCTGACCAGAAAGGGAGAATTGAGAAAAATCACACGCTGATTCGCGACATTCTGCCTAAAGGAACTTCTTTTGACAACTTAACTCAAGAGGATATCAATCTCGTCTGCTCTCATGTCAACAGCGTCAAACGTGCTGCTTTGAATGGAAAGTCAGCCTATGAACTCTTTGCCTTTACCTATGGAGAAGAAGTTCCTAAACTTCTCGGCATTTCTAAAATACCTGCAGAAGACGTCTCTCAGTCGTCTAAATTACTCCAACATAAGTTCTAAAAACTAATCTTTAACCGCATTCAAACGTCTCACACTAACTTCCACCATAGCGGAACTTAATTTGAAACGCTTTCAGATGAGGGGATTTTGTGCGCTCTTTTTTTCGATTCATTTTGGTTACAAAAGCGATGAAATCAAGCATGTTTAAAACCAGTGGAACTTACCCTGACACGGATTTCCACTGGTTTTTAGGATTTTTATCAGACTAACTTCCACTTGGATTAGCGGTGGAAGTTAGTTTGGGAATTTACCAGTTTCTTTTTTAAACTGTAAATCAAGGAATCCCTTACTATTCATATCGTAGCGATTCTACAGGATCCATTTTACTAATTTTACGCGCTGGGAAGTAGGCTGAGACATAACCAAGTAATAGAGCGAAAACTAGAGTTCCTAAAACAGATAAAAGATTTAATTCAAAAACCTTAGTGATGGATGGGTAAAAGTGACTTACAATCGCATTCGCCAAACTTCCCACCCCTTGTGCAACCAAAAATGCCAGCAGCAAGGCGATTCCTACAATCCAGATAGCCTCGTAAATAAAAATTCCTTTGACATCACGATTCTGATAACCAACTGCCTTCATGACACCTATTTCCTTAGAACGTTGCATGATATTGATGTAAATGATGATACCAATCATGACCGCTGCTACTACAATAGCTTGTGATGAAAGTACAATCAACAATCCCTGAATGACACGAATAAAAGTAATCACAATATCAAGAACCTTCTGTTGAGAAAGAACAGTATACTTCTTGTTTTTCTGCAATTCTTCTGTTATCGCTTTTGTTTGTGATGGATCTTTGAGTTCCAAGATAAAATAAGATACAGCTTTTGTAAATCCAGCCTCTTTCAAAATCGTTTCCATTTGATGAGACGGCATGAAACTGTTGCTGTCCTCCAAGTCATCTTCATCATTGATTACACGTACAATCTTTGTTTGAAATTGAGCAGTCTTGCTAGCTTCAGCATCATTTTCTACAATGCTGGCTGAGACTGATTTGCCAATAATATCACTAGCTGTCAGATTGTTTCCTGTCTGTTCATTCCAATTTTTTAGTAAACTGCTTGGAATCGTCAATCCCTGTTCATTTGAATCAGTATAGAGGGAACCGGCTAATACTTTGTCCACTTCATTACTACTAACAGAGATACTTGTATCCTCATAGAGACTCACCACTTGAGCATAAGAAGGCATCGTTTGACTCAGATCCATTTCTTGACCATCTATAGTAATATTTGACATGATCATCCCAAAAGGACTCTCCAAATATTTAATAGTTTCTTTGCCAACTGTATCCGTGATATAGTTCTTATCATCTTGGTTCAAAAAGCCTCGTCCAACATTTTTTGTGTTTAAAGCAATCTGAACTTGTGAAGGGATTTGACCTCCATTCGTATTTTCATCAATCATCGAAATCAAAGCATTTCCCAAGCCAAAAGAAATTAAGACTCCTACAAAACCGATTGAGGTTGCTAGCGCAATCAATAGGTTACGCCACTTTCTTTCCAGAAAGTTATTTAAAGAAAGTTTGAATTTATTTTTCAATGATAATCCTTTATTTTTTGACTTCTTCAACGACTTCACCATCCTTCATTTTGATAATCACATCTGCATATTCAGCAACCTCTGGATTATGGGTTACAATCAATACTGTTTTCCCTGTTTGGGCTAATTTTTTAAACACTTCCAATACCATTTCTTGGGATTGAGAATCCAGCGAACCCGTTGGCTCATCGGCTACAATCATATCTGGTTGATTTACCAAGGCACGCGCGATTGCTACACGTTGCTTTTGCCCGCCAGAAAGCTGTTTAACATTTTTAGCCATAAAAGGCTCCATGCCCAAGTTACTTAATTGCTCCTTTGCAATCATTGTCATCTCCCTGTCAGATAAATCTTTGACATAGAGAGGTAGCTTGACATTGTCCAAGACAGACTGATGAGGAATAAGGTTAAAGTTTTGAAACACAAATCCAATCTTGTTTTTACGAAATTGAGTTAGTTCAATCTCTGATAAGTCACGGAGGGATTCCCCTTTAAATTCTAAAACTCCTTCATATTGTCTATCTAGACCACTGATGATGTTTAGTAGACTGGTTTTGCCACAGCCTGACGGACCATAAATCGCTGTAATTTTACCTTTTGCAATCTGCAGGTTTATATTTCTTAGAGCCTGCTCTTGATGTTTACCGTCCAAAGTGTAAAACTTTGAAATATTTTTAATGGATAAAATGGACATTCTTTCCCCCTTATTTAAAACTGTTATCGTCATACATCATAATTATAGAAAAGCCTTCAAGCGACATCAGCACTGATTGCCACTATGAACCTACTGCTTAGAATTTTTTCTCTATTGCCTAGTTTGCTTCTGGATGTATATCAAGTAATACTCTTCGAAAATCTCTTCAAACCACGTCAACGTCGCCTTGCCGTACTCAAGTACAGCCTGCGGCTAGTTTCCTAATTTGCTCTTTGATTTTCATTGAGTATAAAATTCATTGTAACAAAAAAGCGACATTTCCCCAATGACAGAAATGTCACTCCTATAAATCATTTAATAATACCTTTCTAAGTCTTCGCTCCATTCCTTATCTAAACTAACGAGTAACTTCTCATTACCAAACATCCTCGCCATCATTTTTGCTTCTTCATACTTTTGTTTGGCTGTATCATAATCGGTATGAATATAATATTTCCACTCCACCATCAAGACAATCGGTTGCTTTTGGAAATCTCGTGTTTTTTGCCCTATTTTATTTAAGGTCTCGACTGCCCTCTTAAAATAATGAAGCAACCCCATAATCTCTATACAAGTTAAAGAAGCTAACAAGGAGTCTCTAAGTAAGTCCAAACAATCGAACTCTATCTTATCAACCTGAGAACTTAATTTGTCATGAAAATAAAGAATTGTTTCATGCTCAGACTTTTTTATCTCACCCTCGTTTAAACCATCCATTAACTGACAAAGAAAATACAGTCTCAGTTTCAACAAGTCCTCGGCTTTATATACATCTCTGGATAGTAAATCTTGAAGACCGTCTTCAATCACACCACTTCCGTATAAGGAATTACTAGTCGCTCTCACTGCATCTATAGCTTGAAGACAATCCACTAGCACTTTCTCATCACGGGGCAGGTCATCATAAAAACACTCAAAAATCTCATCAAAATATTCTTCCTTTTGTTCCTGCAACTCCTCGTCTCCATAGTCAGGATGATGTAAAAGAAAGTACTTTAATTCTTGGTAACGCTTGGGTAATTCCTTATAATCTGGCATCAAGACGTAGGACGGAATTTCTAATCGTTCTGCAATATATTCTAGTGTTTTTATCGTCGGGCGAAATTCTCCTTTTTCAATCCGCACCAACTGACGCACTGATAATTCAGACTCATCCCCGCAAAAAACTGGACGACTAAGTCCTTTCTCCTCTCTTAAAAGTCGCACTTTATCCCCTAACTCATTTATCTTGTTCATTTGCCCCTCGCATGATTATTAAAGATTTGATTTTCAAATAAATATATGCGATGATTATACCATTTTTCAAATAGAATTACAAAAAAAGAGACAGGATTTCTCCCGCCTCTAGGCTGATAACAATTATTTACGGCGTCCTGGTCTTTCTTTGTAGCCATAGTAAGAATCTTCGATGATTTCTTGCATATGGTCAACCATTGGAAGACGTGGGTTAGCTGGCGAACATTGATCTTCATAAGCAAGGAAGGCCAATTCACGAGAATGTTCTTTCCATTCTTTTTCATCAATTCCTTGTGCTTTGAAGTTCATTTGGATACCTACGCGCTCACCAAGTTCGTAAACAGCTTTTGCATAAGATTCCACACCTTCTTCTGGAGTAGAAGCTGGAAGGCCAAGCATGCGTGCGATATCTTGGTATTTTTCATCTGCACGGTAGTAGTTATACTTAGGCCATGTTGCTGTCTTAGCTGGACGTGTACCGTTATAGCGGATGACGTATGGAAGCAAGATTGCATTTGTACGACCGTGGATTGTGTGGAATTGCGCACCAATCTTATGGGCCATTGAGTGAGAAATACCTAGGAAGGCATTGGCAAAGGCCATACCAGCAATTGTTGAAGCGTTATGCATTTTCTCGCGTGAATGGAAGTCTGCATTCTTAACTGAGCTTTCAAGGTTTTCAAATACAAGCTTGATGGCTTGAAGTGCAAGACCGTCAGTGTAGTCGCTAGCCATTTGTGATACATAAGCTTCAGTCGCGTGAGTCAATACGTCCATACCAGTGTCCGCAGCAACAAATCCAGGCACTGTCAATACCAAAGCAGGGTCTACAATTGCCACAGTTGGTGTCAATGAGTAGTCCGCGATTGGGTATTTACGGTTGTTTGCTTTATCAGAGATAACGGCAAATGGTGTTACTTCAGATCCTGTACCAGATGTAGTTGGGATTGCGATGAATTTAGTCTTCTTACCAAGCAATGGGAACTTGAAGGCACGTTTACGGATATCCATGAATTTTTGAACAAGGTCACGGAAGTCCACTTCTGGTTGTTCGTAGAAGAGCCACATTACTTTAGCAGCATCCATTGGAGATCCACCACCGAGAGCGATGATTGTATCTGGTTTGAAGGCACGCATAATCTCAGTACCACGGTTTACAGTTGTGATATCTGGATCTGGTTCTACATCAGCAAAGATTTGGTAAACAACCTTATTGCGACGAAGGTCAAGTTGTTCGATGATACGATCAAGGAAACCAAGCTCTACCATGGCATGGTCAGTAACGATCATGACACGTTCAACGTCACGACATTTTTGAAGGTATTGAATTGAATCACGTTCAAAGTATGTTTTTGAAGGAAGTTTCATCCATTGCATGTTATTTCTCCGTCTTCCGACTTTTTTGATATTCAAGAGGTTAATGGCACTAACGTTATCCCCAACTGAGTTGCGTCCGTAAGAACCACATCCGAGTGTCAATGATGGCAAGAAGGCATTGTAAACGTCCCCGATACCACCGAAAGTAGAAGGTGAGTTACAGATAACACGAATAGCTTTAACAGCTTTACCAAATTCTTTAGTTAATTCCTCGTCAGCTGTGTGGATAGCTGCTGAGTGTCCAAGACCGTTAAATTCAACCATTTGACGAGCTTTGGTAATACCATCTTCACGGCTTTCAGATTTCAAAACTGCGATAACTGGTGACAATTTTTCACGAGTCAATGGCTCATTTTCACCAACTTCTTTACATTCTGCAGCAAGAATGTTTGTTCCTTCTGGAACTGTAAATCCTGCTTGTTCTGCAATCCAAGTTGCTGGTTTACCAACGATGTCAGCGTTCAATTTCGCACCAGCACAGTTTTTGCTGTTTGCTTTCACGCCGAAGCAGAACTCTTCAAGAAGAGCCTTTTCTTTCTTGTTTACAAAGTAAGTGTGATAAGATTTGAACTCTGCTACAAATTCATCGTAAATTTCTTTATCAATGATAACCGCTTGCTCTGAGGCACAGACCATACCGTTATCAAATGATTTAGACATGACGATATCGTGTGCAGCTTGGCGGATGTTAGCTGATTTTTCAACATAAGCTGGAACGTTACCGGCACCTACCCCAAGAGCTGGTTTACCACATGAGTAAGCCGCCTTAACCATGGCATTACCACCAGTTGCAAGGATTGTCGCAACACCTTCGTGGTTCATAAGAGCACTAGTTGCTTCCATAGATGGTTCAGTGATCCACTGTACGCAGTTTTCAGGAGCTCCTGCTTTAATCGCAGCATCACGAACGATTTGAGCTGCGTGAGCTGATGATTCTTGAGCTGATGGGTGGAAGGCAAAGACGATTGGATTACGTGTCTTCAATGAAATCAATGCCTTAAAGATTGCTGTTGATGTTGGGTTTGTTGTTGGAGTGATACCACAAACAACGCCAACTGGTTCAGCGATAAGAGTCAAACCTGTTACATCGTCTTCTTCGATAACACCAACTGTTTTAGTGTGGCGCATGTTGTTTACTACGTGTTCACAAGCAAACAAGTTCTTAGTTGCTTTATCTTCAAATACACCACGTCCTGTTTCTTCAAAGGCATGTAAAGCCAATTCTCCGTGGGCATCCAAAGCTGCTACTGATGCTTTGGCAACGATGTAGTCAACCTGCTCTTGATCCAACTTACGCATTTCTTCAAGAGCAACTAGAGCTTTTTGCACCAATCCATCGACATGCTTTTCAGCAGCGAGTTTCTTTTCCTCTGGTGTCACAGTTTTTTTATCAGCCATATTTTCCTCCATAGCTTTCAAGGATTCAATCCTTTGTTAATTTTTTCACAAGTTTATTATAACGCATTATTTCAACTTTGTAAACAGTTTCATAAACATTTCACAAAGAATTTTTAGCACCTTGTGAAATGTTTGTTATTTTCTTTTCTTAGCAAGCTTTTTCTTTAAAGTTTGTGAAATTTATTTCAAATGTTTTTTTATTTCACAAACTTACTTGGAAGAGGGACTTGGAAAGATAGAGATTTACAGGTAAGCGCTTACTTAAGCGTTCTAACAATACCTCCTTTGATAAGGAGGCTTTATTTTTGTTGAAAAACGCCTTGTTTAAAAGTTCCTTCATAAACGACTTCTTGTTCTGTTGTTAGTTTTCCTTTTCCTTCAGCCTGACCATTTACAAAATCACCTTCGTAGGTCCAGCCTTCTTTAGATTGAAAGGTACCTTTTCCGTTGAAGGCTCCATTGTTGAAACCACCTGTATATTGGTCTCCATTTTGGAAAGTAATGGTACCTTGGCCATTCATTTTACCACGCACAAGACTGCCGTCGTAAACAATCGTTCCATTATCAAGCTTTAGAACACCTTTTCCGGGAATATTTAGAAAAAAGACGAGCACAGCACAAAAAACAATGGTAACTACTGCCAAAAGCTCTAAACGTGGACGAGTCAGATAGACACGATACTTTTCGTAAAAATTCTTAAGATTTTCCATCTTCACTCTCCTTTTCTAAACGTTCTAACCAAGCTTGACAGCCCTCTTGAACACGTCGATAGGTTTCCTCAAAATCTCCTGTATACCAAGGGTCTGGAACACTTTCAGATGCAAATGAGTAAATCTTATCTTGACAGTCTACTGGACACATCTGACGTAAGTCAGAAACATTTGAATCGTCCATTCCGATAATATAATCAAAGGATTCAAAATCTTCCTTACTAATCTGAAGCGATGTTTTGCCTTTGTCATAAGGAATATCATACTCTTGAAAAACCCCCTGACTTCCCTTATGAATCGGATTGCCATGTTCCCAAGAAGAAGTCGCTCGACTTTGGATTTCGTAATTATCTGTCATTGATTTCATCACAAACTCAGCCATAGGGCTACGGCAAATATTTCCCAGACAGACAAAGACTAATTTTTTCATCCCATTTCCTTTCTTTTATAGAAAAACGGGAGTTAGTGATCCCGTCTTATTTTTCAATTGCGCCTTCTAGTGAAGCTGTTTCTTTAAGTGGTAATACGGTCTTGATAGCAGCTAGTTCAAAAGTCAAGTAAACCCCATCTACATCAAGAACAATTGTTTTCTTTTCTGTATCTACTTCATCGACTGTTCCATAAAGGCCCCCGATTGTAATAACTTCATAGCCTTTTTGTAATTTATTCAAGCTTTCCATACGCTTTTGTGCTTGTTTCTTTTGAGAGCGTTGCGTAAAGAACATCAAGCCCACCATAGCCACAAGAATGATTAAAAATGTATATTGTGATTCCATTATACTCTCCTTTGTCTTTTACATAGGACTACTATATCAAATTTCAGCTACTTTTACAAGATTGTACCTTACTTTTCTGGTAAGAAAAACCAGAGCTTACGCCCTGATTTTTAGGATTATTTCAAGTTTCGAACAACTTTTACAAGATTTTCTACAGTAAAGCCATATTCTGCCAATACTTTTGGTGCTGGGGCAGAGGCTCCGAAGGTATCAATACCTAGAACGGCACCATCAAGACCAACGTATTTGTACCAGCTTTGAGTTGCACCCATTTCGACTGCAACACGACGGCGGACTGCATTTGGAAGAATTTCTTCCTTGTATGCTGTATCTTGTTTATCAAAGACATCTGTAGATGGCATGCTGACTACGCGGACTTTTGCACCTTGACTAGCCAATTCTTTGGCAGCTGAGACAGCAAGATTAACCTCTGAACCTGTCGCAATCAAGATGGTATCAAAGTCGGCTGCATTTTCATAGACAACATAGGCACCTTTTGCAACCTTGTCGAAGTCTGTTCCATCTTCAACAATCAAGTTCTGGCGTGTCAAGACAAGGGCAGTTGGTGTTTTCTCACTTGTCACTGCAAGGTACCAAGCTGCTTGCGTTTCACGCGCATCTGCTGGACGGAAAACATTTAGATTTGGCATAGCACGAAGACCGGCTAAGTGTTCAACTGGTTCATGCGTTGGACCGTCTTCCCCAACTGCGATTGAATCGTGGGTAAAGACATAAGTCACAGGAAGTCCTTGTAAGGCTGACAAGCGAACAGCTGCTTTCACATAGTCAGAGAAGACGAAGAAAGTACCACCGTATACACGAAGTCCACCGTGAAGAGCCATCCCGTTCAAGATCGTTCCCATTGCAAATTCACGAACACCAAACTGAATGTTGCGGTTCAAGCGATTGGCATCGTCTTGAAGTCCGTCAGTCTTGATATAAGTCATGTTTGAGTGAGCTAGGTCAGCTGATCCACCTAGGAAGGTTGGTAATTTAGCTGCCACAACATTCAAGGCATCCTGACTTGAATTACGAGTTGCTTGAGAAAAACCATTTTCTAAAGCTGGGAAGTCTGCTGGAGTCACTTCGACTGGATCACGTCCGTCGATGATGGCTTCTACTTCTGCAGCCAGTTCTGGATGAGCTTCTTTATAATCTGCAACTAATTTAGTCCAAGCTTGATAAGCTGATGCGCCACGGTCTGCAACATGTTCTTTGAAATCAGCATATACTTGTTCTGGAATTTCAAATGGTTCGTAGTCCCAACCGAGGGCTTGACGAGTTGATGCAGTTTCATCTGCTCCAAGAGGGGCGCCGTGTACAGCATTAGTTCCTTGTTTGTTTGGAGAACCGTATCCAATAACCGTCTTCACTTCAATCAAAGATGGCTTGCCTGAAGCTTTTGCTGTTTCGATAGCAGCATGGATGGCTTCCAAGTCTGTTCCATTTTCAACCAAGGCAGTATGCCAACCGTAGGCATTGTAACGGTCACGAACACTTTCTGTAAAGGAATCCTTTGTCTCACCATCCAAGTTGATGTCATTTGAATCATAAAGAACAACCAACTTATCCAGTTTTTGCAAACCTGCGTATGAAGCTGCCTCGCTTGAGACACCTTCCATCAAGTCTCCGTCTCCACAGATAACGTAAGTATAGTGGTCAAAGATATTGTAGCCTTCACGGTTATATTTGGCTGCCAAGAAACGTTCTGCTTGGGCAAAACCAGTAGCAGTTGAAATCCCTTGCCCTAGAGGACCTGTCGTAGCATCAATCCCTGCCGTATGACCAAATTCTGGGTGACCTGGTGTTTTTGAACCCCATTGACGGAAACTCTTGATTTCATCCATACTAACATCTTCAAAACCAGAAAGGTGAAGAAGAGCATAAAGGAGCATTGAACCATGACCTGCTGAAAGAATAAAGCGGTCGCGGTTAATCCAGTTTGGTTGAGCTGGATTGATATGAAGTTGTTTTGTAAAGAGGCTGTAAGCCATCGGAGCCGCTCCCATAACCACACCTGGATGACCTGAGTTGGCTTTGTTGATGGCGTCAATACCTAGGAAACGAATTGCATTAACAGATAGATTTGACATAGAATTTCCTTTCTATTTGAGGTGATTATTGAATCACACATTCTATTCTACTATTATATGAAAAAATACATAGAATAGCAATTAAACAATTCGACGCTAGATAAGTCTCGTGACTTCTACCCTCTGGTCGCCTGATAGTAGGGAAGTAAACGTTCATAAGCTTCATCTAATTTTTCTAAAATCACTTCTAGTGATTGATTTTCAATAAAAGAAACATCTGCCTTCACTAAAACTTTTCGGATTTCTTGACTGCCCATCTTCTTGACTAAGGCCTGGCGATTTTCTTCGTTCGCCTCCCATCTTTGACTTTGACCATCTGAGTAGGCTAGATAATAAATTCCTTTAACGGTTGGAATGTCTAAAACTTTGGCTTGCTTGTCTAAGGTCTGTTCGTCTTTCTTGCGCTCGATAAAACTAACTTCTAGTGAGACACCAAAATAAGAGGGTACTCCATACAAACGAAGGGCCATCATAGGTTCTGTCACTTTCCCCTCACGCTGTATATAAGCCCAGAAGTGTGGTCGCAAGCGCTGCGCTTGGTTCATCCACTGGCTAGTCTGTTGGAGTTGCCATTCTGGATGATTTGCCTGAAAGACTTTAGCCAGTTCTGTAAAAGCCTTTCGAGCCTCTTGGCCTTTGTGGCGCAATTCCAGCATTTTCTCTCGCTCTGCTCCTGCTTTGTCAGGATTACGGTACTGCAAACCAGCAAAGTCTAAATAATCTCTTATCTTATTCAACATTAGTTTAATCTCCTCTAGCTAGCAAAAAATCAGGTCAAGCCTGATTTTGTTTATTCTGTATCTACAACGACATAGCGATTTGGCTCATCACCCTCAGAATAACTAGTCACGCCATCCATACGTGAAATAATACGGTGGATAATCTTGCGTTCACTATTCGACATGGGATCTGTTTGATGACTACGTCCTTCGTCTAAAACACGAGTCGCCAATTTTTGCGCATAGGTCTGCAAAACTTCTGCACGGTGTTCGACATAATCATTGACATTGATTGTAACGTAGAAGGTTCTGGAATAGCGGTTGTAAAGATAATTTTGAGCCAACAGTTGCAAGGCCTTCAAGACTTTACCATGGTAGCCGATAATACGACCTGGTTCGTTAGTATCAATTTGCAAATTGATGCTACGACGGTTATAATCATTTGAAAGTGTGGCTTCAACATCCATGTCATCCACAATCGCTTGAACATAGGCAGTCACATCCGTAGCCACCTGAGCAATATCAAAGCTCGGTTCAACTTTCAAGCCCATCTCTGTCAAGTCTTGATTTTCAGTTTGGTCTTGCTCAGTTTCAAGGTCATCAGCGCCCGCTTCTTCCCTCATCGCTTCCTCGATTTGAAGTTCATTTAAAATCTCAATGTGGCCAGTTTCTTCTAAGATAGTGCTGGCATGTCTTTCATGTTTTAAGATTTCAGCCTTGACTTCATCAGAAATACCTTGACCTTCCTCTTCAATCTTTTTAATTGCTTCTACAACATGACCCAAATCAACAGTTGCTTCACTGACTGTTTTAACAGGCTCATTCAAATCATTGATTTGTTTTGGAACTCCCTTTACAGCTTGTTGATTTGCTTTGACAACAGTCGTTTCACTAATCGCTTCAATATCTACTTGGGCTGGTTTTTTACCAAATAAACCAAGAAATCCTTTTTTCTCACGAGAAATGACTTTAATATGTGCCTTCTTCCTCGGAATATCTAATTCCTTCAATCCTTTTTGGATTGCTTCTTCAACAGTTGAACCTGTAAATACTACCATTACCAGATTCCTCCTTATTATTTCGTTTTCTGAGCCTTTTTCTTGGCTTTTCTTTTTCTATTTTCCAAATCTTTCTGTGCCTGTACTAGAGCCTCGCGCTCTGCGATAATCTTGAATGGATTGTTCAAGAAATAGGTTTGCAAGACTTGGTAAGCATTGGACACTGTCCAGTATAGGGCGACTCCACCTGGCGCATAAACTGCAAAGATAAAAATCAAGACTGGAATCCCATACATCATCGCAGTCGTAGCCCCATTACGCTCAGACAAGGCTTTATTAGACAGCCAAGTACTTAAAAAGGTGAATACAGCTGCTAAAATAGGAAGAACAAGGGTTGTATCCACACCACCAAGGTTAATCCATAAGAAATGACCTGTCTTTAAAAAGTCAACTCTTGATAGAGCTTGGAACAAGGCCAAGATAACCGGCATCTGAATCAAAATCGGCCAAAGAGAATCTGACTGTCTGACACCCATTTCTTTAAAGACTTTACGCATTTCTTGCTCTAGCTTAGTTCTGCTTTCCATATCTCGACCTGGATATTGTTCTCGAAGCGCCTTAATACGTGGTTGAGCTTCCTGCATTTTTCTGGAAGCCACCATTTGCACCTGAAAGACTGGCAAGAGGACTGTACGAATCAAGACCGTAAAGAGAATAATCCCCACTCCGATACTGATATCAAATGATAAAAAGCGAATAATTTCCGCAAAGAAGTAAACCAATTTACTCCAAAAATCAGCCGAATCGGCTGTAATATCGCTAGTTGTCCCATTTGTTACACAGGCTGTCATGATCAATAGAGACAATCCTAGCAAACTAGTCAACTGTAGTTTCTTTTTCACTCCCATTTCCTTCCTGGTAAATCTTTGATAATTTTAATACGTGGAGTAGATTTTTCTCCATCTCTGCGTATTCCAAGGTTTCAACCCCTTTTCGAGCAATGACAACAAAGTCTACATCTTCTACCAGACTCCCTTTTGCATTCTGGATAATATGTCGGATCCGTCGCTTGATTTGATTTCTAGTGACGGCATTCCCCAGTTTTTTGCTGACTGATAGACCTACTCGAAAATGGTTTTTCTGGTTTTCTAATTGGTAGACAACAAATTTGCGATTGGCAAAACTTGTCCCCTCCTTGAAAATCGCCTTAAAATCTTTCTCTCTTTTTACACGAAAGTTTTTCTTCAAAACTCAACTCCATCTATTAAATTACTACTATTATACCATATTTTTCAAAAAAGCCAATCATAGCAAGGTTTTGGACAATTTCATCAGAAAAAGAAGCTGGAAAAATCACTTTCCCAACTCCTTGTACGGAATATTTTTTCTAATTTTAGTTATTTTTTCAAGCGTTCAACATCACGGGCAATGACCAATTCTTCATCTGTTGGAATAACCAATACACGGATTTTAGCTGCATCTGTTGAGATGTCTCCTGTCACACCAAAGACATTCTTTTCATCATCAACATCACAGCCAAACCAAGAGATACCTGAGATAACATCTTCACGTACATCGGTTGCATTTTCTCCTACACCCGCTGTAAAGATAATAGCATCTGCTCCGTTTAGGACTGCGAGGTATTGACCGATATGTTTTTGGATACGGTCAATATAGATTTCATAGGCCAAGGTAGCATCATGATCTCCTGCTTCTTTCGCAGCAATCACATCACGCATATCACTAGATTTACCTGAAACCCCCATCAGTCCTGATTCACGATTAAGAACGTGACTAATGTCTTCAGGCGTGTTAAAGTCCTCTGTATATTGCATTAAGTAAGGAATGATAGCTGGGTCAATATCCCCTGTACGAGTACCCATCATCACACCACCAAGTGGAGTGAAGCCCATTGATGTATCGACAGATTGACCACCCTTAACAGCTGTAATAGAAGCACCATTACCGATGTGGCAAGTAATCAATTTCAAGTCTTCTAATGGACGTCCCAATAGTTTTGCAGCTTCTCCTGCTACAAACTGGTGACTTGTGCCGTGGGCACCGTATTTACGAACCTTGTTTTCTGTGTAATATTTTGTTGGTAGAGGGTAGCGATAAGCTTTCTCTGGCATACTTGTGTGGAAGGAAGTATCAAACACAACTACACTGGTAATGTCTGGCAACAATTCCTTGAAGGCACGAACACCTGCTGCATTGGCTGGGTTGTGTAGAGGAGCTAACAAACTCAACTCTTCAACTTTTTCTAAAACATCCCCCTCAACAACTGTTGATTCTTTGAAATATTCTCCACCTGCAACAACACGGTGTCCAACACCTGTAATCTCATCATAAGCCTTGATAATATCGAAACGAATCAAGTCATCCAATAAGATTTTAACAGCTTGTGTGTGATTTTCAATATCTAAAATTTGTTGTTCAGAACGGCCGTCAAATTTTACAGTTGAAATTGAATCTTTCAAACCGATACGTTCAATCAAACCTTTCGCCAATACTTTTTCTTCTGGCATTAAGTATAATTGCCATTTCAAACTTGAACTTCCTGCATTGATTGCAATTGTTTTTGTCATAACATGATACCCCTTTTTAAGCGTTTTCATCTATTATAACAAAATCTATTTTATATTTCAGTACCTTGAGTCCATTTTTGAAAATTTTCTTTAAATTTCATTAAAACACTTGCATCTTGCAAGCTAGCAAGTGGATAAATAAAAGGCTCTACTGCTATTTCATTTTTCTTCTGTAAGATAAAAATAGTCTTAGATTGGTTGGCATTAGCAAAGAGATTTTCAGGCAGACTAATCATAGCAACCAAACTTGCCTCCTCTTTCAACCAGCCTTTCAACAAATCACTCTGAGGACTGGTCAACAAATCACTCGGAGCGAGAAAAATAGCATATCCATCTGACTTGAGGTACTTAAGTCCTTGTTCCATGAGCAAGTGATGGGCGTAGGTATGTTCTTGACTAGAAGCAACTTGATGGCGCGACGCAACGGCATCATCAGGATAATAGCCAACAGGCAAGTCGCTTATGACCACATCACTTCCTTTGAGCATTTGTGGACGAACGGCATCTCCTTGGACAAAGCCAACCTGCAAACCAATTACATCTGCCATGCTAGCTGCCAAATCAATCAGCAAATCATCTACTTCCATTCCCAAGTAATCCACTTTTTTAGCAAGCGAGGTCAAGAAAGTAGCGCCTAGAATTCCCATTCCGGAACCCATTTCGAGGATAGTGATTTCCTCTTCTTTAAACAACTCTTCCACAATAAACACCAAAAGCAAAGCAATGGCATCTGGTGTAAACTGGTGATTGGCCTGCAAGGGTTCTGTTTGCCCAGCCTTCATCAAGAGAAACTGGTAGGTCTTGAGCCATTCTTCTTTGCGAAGTGCTAAACGCTTAAGGGCTTGATTGTTCTCTTTGAGCTGATTTAGCTCAGTTTCACCGTCCAGATAGATGCTATTTTGCTCCACCAAGGCGTCATAAAAATTGGTCGCCAAATCACTTTGGATGACTTGGACATTCTCTAGTAAATAGGTATAAGCTTGTTCAATTTTTTCAAAATCCATATTCCTATCTTATCAAATTTCCCTTCTTTTTTCCATCCTTATAGAAAAATCACTCCCTGACTAGGCGAGTGATTTTTGAGCTACTGTTAAAAAGAGTTCTGAGTAATTTCCTTGAAACAGGTCTTCAGCGCTATAGAGTATCTGACTATGTACAGATGAAAAACCAAACTGGGCTAACTTGTTTTCCAGTTCAACCAATTCAAATCCATGATGGTTAGCTTCTGTCTTGGTAAAATCAGCAAGTAAAAGTTGTCCGTTTTCTCTCAGATGTTGATGAAACAGTGAGAGAGCCGCATTCAAATCAGGCATATGATGAAGAACACGACAAACAACAATGAGATCAAACTCTTGCTCCAAGGGATTTGCCAGTAAATCTTGCTCCAGAAACTGGATATTCTTGATGTCTTGCTGCTCCGCTTTCAAGCGAGCTTGCTCCAGCATTTTTTCCGAAATATCCACCAATGTTACAGACTTGGCCTGCTTGGCTAGGGGCAAGGTTAACAGACCCGTCCCTCCACCGAAATCCAAAATTTCTTTGTCTGATAGAAGATCAATCTGTTTCTCGACTGCTTGACAAACCAAATTTGCAAGAAAGATATTTTTAGGGGAATCGAAAGTTTCTGCTTTGTGGTTAAAATCATGTTTCATGCTTTTAGTTTAACACAAAGTAGCTTGATTGGCTAAGAATCCTCTTTCTTTTCGACCTTCTCTTCAGATTTTTCCTTCTCTGCTTTTTCGCTTGAATCGGTCGCTACCTCTTCCTTTTTATCTCTTTTCTCTTCTTTGATTTTGACGGAAGGAAACAGAAACTCATATTGACTCTTAGGCGTATGAACCGTCGTCACCAAGCTTGTTTTCTTATTTTGATAGCTCACCTGACCTAGATTAAAGGTCTGTTCCCCACTTTCCTTATCAACCTTATCTTTGGTTCGCTTGGCCATAGCAAAAGCAATCAGCTTTTCTTTATTTAAAGCATAGTCTTGATAGTGGGCGACTTGTCGGTTCAAGTAAAATTGTAACAAAAGGCTAAAAATGGCTGCTATGGTGACCGCATAGAGGAGAACACCTGCCTTAACTTTCTTCTTTTTCCACACGATAGATGAACTCCCTTTCTAAGCCTTTTTGGAACTGGAAACGAAAACGAACCAGTTGATTGTCCTCTGTAATCTGCGCAGATTTGAGGCCATAAACCATCGGCTGATAACCCCGTCCACTGGCATCTGTTTTACGAAAATCGTCTGACTTGGACTTACCGATGGCGATGTCCTTGCCATCTTGCTTCATATAAATGCGATTGCCTTCCACTTTTTCGAACTGCGAACGGTCTAATTCTGCCTCCAACTGGTCCACAAACAAGAGCCACTCTTTTTGCTCGCTTTGCTGCTGGTAACGAACTTCTGAAATGAGGAGCTGACTCATGGCCTGAAATAGGAGTAAACTTCCACTGATGACAATGAGGGCAATCAGGGATTCCAACAAGGTGAAAGCCTTGACCTTATGGCTCTTTGATAGCCAACAACTGTTCTGAACCATGGTAGACCTCCAATCCCTTTTCACTAGAAAATACCTGAATCTCAACTCCGTTGATGCTTACATAATTTTGACCTGTCTGCAGAGCCATCTTAGCTACCCTTAAGACTTCTTCCTTTTGCAAGATTTTTGCTTCTTCTTGCCTATTTTTCTGAATTTGTCCCAAAAGGAGGGTCGCAATGCTGGCAAAGATAGCTAAAGCAACCACTGCTTCCAGTAAAATCACTGCCCTAATTTTTTGTTTCCTTAATGCGTTTAATTTTTCCATTTCCTAGATATAATTGATAGCGAATCGCTCCTTTACTGGTCTGAAATTCAACCTTAGCCAGGGACGAATTGCCCCCAGCTCGGTCAAATGTAATACTTTGGCCTGATGGTGTCTGAATTCCTTTAGGAACTGTCAACTTTTGACTGCCATTGCTAATCGTCTGCCCATCTAAGTTCAGACTAGTCTTTTGCTGACTGGCTACACTGCGTTTTTGAGTTTCCCGATAGAGTTCTTCAAACTCCATAAAGAAAATCTGCTCCTCTACTGCTGCAAAAGTGAACTGGACAGAGCCAGATAAGCCCAAGACAAGGATACTCACCAGTCCCAAAACCAAGAGACTTTCAAGCATGGTAAAGGCCTTAATCCGCGACCGTTTGAGTCTTATTTTGTTTTGCATGATATTCTTTATAAGCTTTAGCTTGCTCTTCTGTGATGCGATCATCTGCTTGTAATTTGCTTAGAGTAGCCTCTTCGTTTTTATTCAAACTATAAAGCTCTGCCTGGCTTTCTACCACCTTAACAACAGCAGCTTTTCCTTTGTCGTTGACTGCTTCTTTTTGCTTGGTCAAATTAGGTACAAAGAGCAAGAGAAGCACGCTGATGATTAAAAGGACCACTAACATCTCTACCAGAGTGAAAGCTTTAACCTTAGCTTTTTTCAAGAATGTCATCATTTTTTTCATGTTAAAAATTTACCTCCATATTTTGATACATGGGCATAAGCATTGCCGCATAAAGTAAAACGATAATCAGTGCCACAAAGATAAAGACTAGTGGCTGCACCAGATTCATGGTACGATTGACTCGGGTAAAAAAAGCTTCCCAAGTTTTTTCAGCATAGATTTCCAACTCACTCCCCAGCTTGGACTTGACTTCCCCATACTCGATGATGAGACTCAACTCCTTCTTAAAGAAAGGATAGGTTGCTATGGTTTGAGAAAATTCGCGGCCATTTTGTAGGGATTGAGCCAGATCTTGACCGATTTCTTTAAAGAGCTGGGAACCTTGTTCCTGCATGATTTGAAAAATCTGCGTCAGTTCCATCCCCTGCGAAACCATATTACCCCATTCACGCGCATAATAGGCTGTCAAATAGGTCTGCACAAAGATTCCAAGAAAAGGAATGCGTGCTAGGATAGAAAAGACGCGCATCTTAGAACTTCTTTTATAGAAAGTTAGTGCTAAAAGGGCAAGTATGGAAACAAACCCCACCATTCCTAGAAAGATTTGTGGCAGATTGCCGATAATTTGAGTGGCAATATTGCTACTATCCAGTTGTGGTAGTAGGTAGTTCCGTAGCCCCAGCATGATTAAGAGAAGAAATCCCAGCAAAATCAAGGGATAGGTCGCTACTTCAATTAATTTTTTCTTGACCTTGGCCAGATTGTCTAGATATTCTTCTATCTTTCCCAAACTCAGGTGAAGATTCCCATGGACTTCTGCTAGGGATAACTGGGTGACAATAGCATTTGAAAAGCCTAAACTTTCCATCATTTCTGAGAATGATTTCCCCTGAGACAAGCCCGTGCGCATTTGTGTCACACACTGCTTGTCCAACAAGGCACTCCTATCTAAAAAAGAGATTGTCTCCACCAGATGAAAACCACTGGAAAAGAGATTGTTAAACAAGGTGATGATATTTTTTTGCTTAGCTGTAGCTAATTTTTTCCGTTTCAGCCTGAAGACTTGTGATATGTCCATCTTCAAGAAGCTGGTCAATCTGTTCATTCCAGCTAGTTGGCTGGTGTTCTTGATAGTCTTTGTTTGCAAAGTCAACGATTCCTCCTCCCCCGATTAATCTCTGGTAGCAGACTCCCTGCAGAACGACTGCCAATTCCTCCTCACTCACACCCAACTCCAACAGGCGCTCATAAACACCTCTAATACTCTTGGCATGAATGGTTGAAAAGACTGTCGCACCTGTCAAACTAGCTCTGACCACTGCACGCGCCGTTTCGCTGTCACGAATTTCTCCGATAATCAAGAGATCAGGACGATGCCGTAGGGAAAGCTTAATCAGATTTTCATAGGTCAGTCCGATTGCTTCGTTTAGCTGCAACTGAAGCATGTCGTCCTGCTTGATTTCGACAGGATCTTCAATGGACATGACTTGCTGTCCTTTAAATAGGGACTTGGCTAATTCGTGCATCAGGGTCGTCTTGCCACTGCCGACTGGGCCAGCAAAAAGATAAAGTCCCCGTTGCCTGTACTGCTTGCCCAATTCATCAATATCCTGAAACCAAAAATGCAAATCCTGCTCCTCATCGTGCAATAAACGAATCACCAAACTCTCATGCCCTCTATAATCGCCTACGGTAGATAAACGTAAGGACGCCATCTTCTGGTCATATTCATAATCACAGGAACCAAGTTGACTACGTCGCTTTTCTCCCACATTCATACCCGCCACAAACTTAAAGTGACTGATGACGGCCGCAAACTTTTCAAAATCATAACAACCGATTTTACAGCGCTCATCTCCTATTCTCATATGAAGCTCATAAGCGTCTAACTTAGGAACAAAATAAATATCCTGCGCCCCTTTTTTCCGAGCCGAACGAATGATTTCTTGTGCAATTTCTTGAACCATACTTACCTCCTCACCTATACTATTCGCAAAGATTTGGGAAAATAAAAAAAGCAACTCCAAAAAAGTTACTTTTTCTCTATTTTAATTTCATACGGCAAGCACGGTGCCTTTCCTTACCTGTTTGTTTTTCATAGCCTGGGCGTAGTTTTTCATCTGGAATAACCTGCTCATCCTGCAAAAGAGCCAAAGAATGGTATTGTTGTAAATACTCATCACATTCATCACACCAACGTTGGTCTTCTGGATCCCAAAAAATGGTCATCAAGTCACTTCTACTTTTATAAAGAGGAGATTCTTGTTCCAATCTAAACCAGCAAGTTTTGTAGTATTTGAGAGCATCATAATACTGGTCAAATTTCTTACTTGCTACAATATCTTCTTCCCAACCTTCTAAGAACCACCAGGGTTCAAAATCTCCGTACATTTCTATAACACGATACATATTCATTCATTCCTTTGTACCGTATATTATAACTAATTCCATTAAACAAGGAAAGAAATATGCTCATTTCTTAATTTTTTGATAAAAAATTCAGCCATCTTATGATGACTGAATTTCTATTTGCTTGTATTCCAAAATGTTTTTACTACTTAAGCTTCTGAAATATCATTTTCGATAATGACCTTAATTGCATGGTGGTCTGCTGCCTTACTGAAGACTTCATAGGCTTTTTCAATTTCACTGAGTTTGAAATAGTGAGTTACCAATTTTTCTGGTTCAATCTTATGACTTTCAAGAGCTTTCAACAATTGTGGAGTTGTATTTGTAGATACCAAACCAGTTGTTACATTGATGTTGCGAATCCAAAGTTTGTCCAAATCGAATTCGACTGGTTTACCATGTACACCACAGTTGGCAACTGTTCCGTCTACACCGATAATCTTTTGACAGAAATCAAATGTTGCAGGAATACCAACAGCTTCGATAGCGACATCCACACCACGACCATCTGTCAAATCATAAATTTCTTTAATGGCTTTTTCAGGGTCTGAAGAATTAATCTTATGAGTCGCACCAAATGATACAGCAGTTTCCAAGCGGTTATCGTCTAAGTCCACCATAATCAATTTAGCTGGTGAGTAGAATTGAGCCGTCAAAAGAGCAGCCAATCCAACTGGACCTGAACCAATAATAGCTACGCTGCAACCAGGTTCCACTTTCCCTTTTAAGACACCAATTTCATATCCAGTAGGCAAAATGTCTGATAGCATAACCAAGGCTTCATCTGACAAGTCTTCTGGAGTGTGGTAAAGAGTATTATCTGCATGAGGGACACGTAAATATTCAGCCTGCATACCATCAATCAAGTGACCGAAAATCCAGCCCCCTTCGTCTTCACAGTGGGCATAAATTCCTTTTTTACAGTAGTAGCATTTACCACAGGCACAGACACAAGAAATCAAGACCTTATCGCCTTTTTTGAAGTTAGAAACTCCTTCTCCAACTTCTTCAACAATCCCAATTCCTTCGTGACCAAGAATGGTTCCACTTTGGCAAGCAGGAACATCCCCTTTGATAATATGGAGGTCTGTTCCACAAATAGTGGTTTTTACGATACGCACAATAGCGTCTGTTGGCTTGCGAAGCACTGGTTTGTCTACATCAACAAAAGAAGCAAGTCCTGGTTTAACATAAGTATAGGCTTTCATAAAGCACTCCTCCGTTTTTTTATTTGTACTATTTATAATACAATTGTAAACCTTTTCATTTGCTTGTTCAAGATTTTTTGTGATTTTTTTAACTTTTTTATTTACCGGTAAAGCAATATAGATAAAAAAGCAGAAGCTAATCTCTAACTTCTGCCTTCTCTCTTATGCTTGATAACGTTTCACACCGTCTAGGTAGGTTGCTACCAATTCCAAATCTTTATCTAGTACGATAAAGTCCGCGTCATAGCCTTCACGGATTTGGCCACAAACATCATCAATGTGAACAGATTTTGCTGGGTTAAGGCTGGCCATCATGACTGCTTCATGTGGATTCGCAATTCCCCATTCAACCACATTCTTCAAACCGTCCTTGAGTTTGAGAATAGAACCTGCCAAATTGCCTGTCGATTTGAGACGTGCAGTTCCATTGGCAACGACAACTGGGAATTCTCCCAACATGTAGTCTCCGTCTTCCAATCCACCAGCTGTCATACAGTCTGTAATAAGAGCAATGTTTTCTGTCCCTTTTTGTTTGATAAGAATTTCGCAGGCTTTTGGATCTACGTGATGGCCATCACAGATCAACTCTGCATAGGTATGAGGTAATTGATACATGGCTCCAACCATACCCAGTTCGCGGTGAGTCAACCCACGCATTCCATTGTAGGCGTGTACCCAAACACTCGCTCCAGCATCGACTGCTTTTTTAGCTTCATCAAAAGTCGCGTTTGAATGCCCAAGAGCAACCGTTACACCTTCTCCGGTGATAGTCCGTACAAAATCTTCCACCCCATCACGTTCTGGTGCAATAGCGATTTTATTTAGCATCCCTTTTGCAGCATCCTGCCAAGAATGAAACTCCTCAACACCCGGGTCTCTCATATAAGTTGGATTTTGTGCCCCCTTAAAAGTTTCTGTGAAATATGGACCTTCATAATAAATCCCACGAATCTTAGCACCTGTTGCTTCTTTATAATGGTTTCCAAGATTTTCAGTGACTGCAAGCAATTGCTCATAAGTGGCTGTTAAAGTTGTGGGCAAGAAACTGGTAACACCGGTACTAAGAAGTCCTTCACTCATAGTATGCAATGTACCTTCAATGTTGTTGTCCATCACATCTACACCTGCATATCCATGAATATGAGTATCCACAAGACCTGGTGCAATGCTATAACCAGTATAGTCAAGAACCTCTGCTCCTTCAGGAATTTGATCCACATGTTTCCCAAATTTGCCATCAACAAGTTCTAAGTACCCACCGCGACGAATGCCAAATGGATAGAAAAACTGATCCGCTTTAACGTAATTAGGCATAATAATGACCTCCTTAAAAGATTACTTTTGATATTTATTATGTCAATTACATTATAAACCTTTCTGATTCATTTGTAAATGGTATAGACCTATTTTCTAGAGATATTTTAAAAGAGCTGGATTTCTCCAACTCTTCTCTTTTTAATACAAGTTATTTTGATTTGACTGGTTTGTCTTGAGCTATTTGCAAGGCTGCAGCAATGGTATCTGCATACAATTTAGCTCCTGCTTCAATCTTACTATTGTCACTTCCGAAATGGACTTGGTCTGTACCTGCCCAGATTTCTGGATGCTCTTTCGCAACTTGATTCCAATCTGCTATCGTGATGTAAGGAGTCTTCTCTGCCAATTCTCTCATATAGGCAGCAGCCTTCTCAACGATGGCATAGGTCTCTTTTGTCTTATCTCCCTCATAAGGAGTCACCAAAACCATATGGTGGCCCTTAGGAAGATTTTTCACGATACTATCCCAATCTTCCTTATAATTTTCAGGATTATTTACCCCAGTTGCAATAACCACCATCTTTGGTAGAAATTTATTCTGGCTATTATTTAGCATGATTTCATTGGCATTCTTGGTTGTTCTGCTGACCTGAGCATTTATCTGTGCTCCAGGAAGGGCTGTCTGCAGGGCTGTATTTGCCCTTAAAGCCACCGAGTCACCAATTAACATAGTGCCATCAGCAATTCCTAAACTATCAGCTTCTGCTCGTTCTGCCATCACCTTAGTCTGGCCAATATTTGTTGCAGCTTGCTTCAAGCCATTGACAGTCAAGTCTGTCTCAAACGCTCCGACTTGTGGTGCCAACAAGGTCACCGTGCAGACAATGATGGTCAAGATTCCTGTGCTTGCTGCAAGGATTGTATGGATATAAGGCAGGGGACGAAGAGTTTGTAAAATAGGTGTGCTCTTTCCTGCAATCCACGGCTCCAATACATAAAATGAGAGACTGGCAAATCCATAAGAAAAAATCAAAGTCAGTAAGACAGCAAGAAGATTTGATGTCAACTGCGAGAAAATGATATAGAAAGGCCAATGGAAGAGATAAACCGCATAGCTAGTATCTGCTAAAAAGCTAATCATCTTTGGCTCCTGCACGTTAGGAGTCTTTTCATGCAAGACACGCGCTGCAAGGATCATAGCAAGAGCTGCAAGACTGGCAAGCAAGAAGCCTATAAGATAGGCAAAAAGATAAGTGAATTTGACAAAGAAGGTCAAAATGAGTAAGAAGCCAAAACCTCCTCCAAAAACTAAAAGGGTCTTGCGTAAATCCCAGATTTTATCCAACTGCTTGACGAGGGAAGTCGTCTGACGAACACCTACAATAGTTGCTAGCACACTTCCCAAAAAGAATGGATAGACATGAGTTAAACTGGAGAAGTAAACAGAGGAATAAGAGGTTACTAGAAAACTACCAATAAACATGGAGAAGAAGCTGATCAAGAAGGCAACAGCAGATAAGAGAAAGACCATTCCTCTCAACTGACCATTTGATCTGGACTGTTTAGATAAGAACCAAACTGCCAATCCCCAGAGGATATAGTAGTGAACCTCAACAGCCAAGCTCCAATTATGAACAAACAAATGAGGAATGAACTGAGATTCATAACTCCCACCTGTTAGGAGTTCATAGAAGTTGGTCATGAAGCCTAAGACACCCGCAATCTGACCACCAATTCCAGCCACATAATCTTGTCGAACTAGGAAGGTAAAGGGCATGGTTACCAAGACCATCAAAACCACAGGTGGCACAATCCGATAAAAGCGTCTTCTAAAAAATCCTATCAAGTCAATCTCATGATTTTTAGAAAATTCTTCGATGAGTAGAGCCGTAATCAGAAATCCTGAAAATGTGAAAAAGACATCTACCCCGAAAAATCCTCCAGGAAAGATTGTCTGAAAGAAATGATACAAGAGTACCAAAAGTAAACCTGTAATCCTAATCAAGGAAAACCATTTAATGCGCATACGAGTTTATTCTTCCTTTCATTGTACACTTTATTCTATCAAAAAAAGAAGAAAAATCCCAAGAGAAAACTTAGGATTTTTAGCTTATATCTATTCCGTTTTAGAAATTACGCCCTGACTTATTATAGCCATATTTTTCAATAAAATACTCACGGAATTCCAAGAGATTGTCATCCATGATGGCTTGTCGCACTTGCTTCATCAGGTTAAGCAAGAAGTAAAGGTTATGGTAGCTAGTCAAGCGGATACCAAAGGTTTCATCGGCCTTGAGCAGGTGACGAAGGTAGGCGCGTGTATAGTTCTTACATGTGTAGCAATCACACTCAGGATCCAGTGGCGTAAAGTCCTCAGCAAACTGAGCATTTTTGACAACCAAACGACCTTGACTGGTCATACAAGTCCCATTACGAGCGATTCGAGTCGGCAAGACACAGTCAAACATATCCACCCCACGAATCACCCCATCAATCAAGCTATCTGGCGCTCCCACTCCCATCAGATAACGAGGTTTATTTTCAGGCAGCAGTTGGGTTGTGAAGTCCAAGACCGCATTCATCTCTTCGTGGGTTTCTCCTACTGCCAAACCACCGATAGAGTAGCCTGGGAAATCCATACTGACAAGGTCATGAGCCGATTGGCGACGCAGGTCTTCAAATCCAGCCCCCTGCACAATCCCAAACAACCCTTGGTCATGTGGACGACGGTGAGCCTTCAAACCACGCTCAGCCCAACGGCTGGTACGCTCGATTGATTTCTTAACGTAGTCGTATGGTTGATAAAACTGAGGACATTCGTCAAAGGACATCATGATGTCTGAACCTAGATTATTCTGAATAGAGATGGCTTTTTCTGGCGATAGGAACATCTTAGAACCATTGAGATGGTTTTTAAAGGTTACCCCTTCTTCTGTGATATTGCGGCTATCTGCTAAGGAATAAACCTGAAAACCACCACTATCTGTCAAGATAGGCTGGTCCCAATTCATGAACTTGTGGAGACCACCTGCGCGAGCAATGAGTTCATCTCCAGGGCGAAGCCAGAGATGATAAGTGTTTGATAGGATAATTCCCGACCCCATCTCCTTCAATTCTTCAGGAGATTGGGTTTTAACAGTGGCTTGAGTTCCAACTGGCATAAACATAGGTGTAGGGAAGGTGCCGTGGGGAGTGATGATTTCTCCCAGACGAGCTCCCGTGTGTTTTTCTTTCTTAATCAAACGATATTTGATTGGTGAATCTGACATTTTTTACCTCCGAAGCTGGGAAAAACAGTCCCAGTTCATACTTTGTGCCCAAGGGCATACTGTATGATTTTATCAAAAAAAGCTGGAACTGTCACGAACTATGGTGTATAATGAGAGAATGAAATACCCAAAAATTGATTTAAAAACTATTCGTCTGCAGTCCAGACAATTTCAGGCTGAAAATCCCCGCCTCTTTCTCGTCTATCTCTTACCTAGCATACTGGTCATCTTGTCTGGCTTTCTTAATCCCTTAGAGCGTATCAACGAGTCTATTTTAGAGCAATCCTTTTTAAGCGTGCTTGGTCATGTATTCCAAGCCTACCTTTTTCCACTATTAGTCTCCTTTATCGGGACGATTCTCCTGACCAGTTCAGTTTATACAACGCTGAAACTCATCAAAAATCCCGATACAGAACTATCCGTCAAAAATAGTCTCACTCTCTTTAACGAAGAGCACTTTTCACAAACCTTTTTGACTCTCCTTCTCAAACGTTTCTATCTCTTCTTATGGAGTATTCCTAGTTTGCTTGGAATTTACTTTATTTTTTACAGTAGCTTTTTAGCCAAGAAATTCGTTGTCCTTCATCCTGAATTTCCCAATCTGGATCTCTCGTCAATTGAAACTGAACGTTTCCTCATGACCTTTGGTCTTTACTTTCTAGCAAGTATCCTCTTGATGATTGTCGGAAATAGTCTCTATATTCCACAATACTATGCCTATTCTCAGGTAGAATTTCTCCTCTGTGACACTCTCGACTTAGGACAAGCAAAACCAGGACAAATCCTTAAAACCAGCCGTTTCCTGATGAAAGGTTACAAGTTTCAGCGCTTTGTCCTAGACTTACAACTCCTTCCTTGGTACTTTCTCAATTGGATTACCTTTGGGATTGCTAGTTTCTCACTCCTACCCTACATTCAAATCAATAAAATGATTTTTTACCGAGCAGTACTGGCTCGAAAACGTCCAAAAGCTTGAAGGTTTTCCCTCAAGCTTTTTTCTATCAATGAGTTTCTCCGCCTACCAACTTGAGGTCCTCATCTCCATGTTCGATAATGGCGCCGATTGCCGCTTCTATCCCTCGCCTAATATCCACTAAACTCATAGCTGGAGTAGTCGGTCTATTCACCACCTGTTCCATCATATAAGGAATATGCATAAAACCTGCCTTAATATGTGGAAATTTCTTTTCTACCAAATAGAGGGCCTGATACATCAAATGATTGCAGACAAAAGTACCTGCTGTATTGGAAACAGAGGCCAGCAATCCCTCTTTTTTTATAGCTTGGACCATCGCTTTAATCGGCAGACTGCTAAAGTAGGCCGAAGCACCATCTGGGCGAATGGGAAGGTCAATCGGTTGATTACCTTCGTTATCCGGGATGCGTGCATCGTCTTGATTAATAGCCACTCGTTCAGGCGTCAAACTAGATCTTCCACCTGCTTGCCCGATACAAAGGACAAAGTCCGGTTGATAGCGGTTCATCTCTTCTTCCAATACTTGGGCCGATTTGTGAAAGACTGTCGGTACTTCTAGCCAACGAACCTCAGCACCATGGATTTCAGCTGGTAAACCTTTAATAGCCTCCAAAGCTGGATTGACCTTTTCCCCTCCAAAGGGCTCAAAACCTGTCACTAATACTTTCATTTCTAACTCCTCAAAACCAATTCAATGAGACTTTTTCTTAAATCAAGTATAACATATTTCCCTTATTCTGGAGTGAAAAGGACTAGAGAGACTAAGATTGACCTTTGAACTTATTTAAAGAGTAAAATACTGATCAAGGCCAAAATAGCTGGTCCGCCTTGCTTTAAAATAATTTTTTTATCTGCTGTGAGAGAGCCATAAGCCGCCGCTCCAATCACAAATAAAACAAAAATAGTCACAATTTCTAAATTCTGTGAGAAATAAATTCCATACAAGAGAAAGACTCCTAGCAAAGCATTATAAATCCCTTGATTTTTAAACAATGAAGTTACTGACGGACGAGCCAGTTCTTCCTTGTCCATGTTAAAGACACGACTAGTCGCATCTGATTGCGTTGCAATACTTTCCAAATAAAAAATGTAAAAATGCTCCAAAGCAACGATTGTTGCTAAAATGATTGTAATAATTGACATCTATTTCTCCTTAAATTTCTATATTTTCAATGCCCAAAACCAATTTATTTAATAAACGGCTGAGTTCTGTTCTTTCAGACTCTGTTAAGATACTTTCCATCTCTTCCTTAACCTTGATATGTTTCAGAGGGGGATTCACCACTAACTGCTCCTTGGCATACTTCGTAGCCTCTACCAACACTTCTCGCTGATTTTCAGGATTACGATGACGCTCCACTAAACCTTCCTTTTCCAGAATTTTGAAATGTCGGGTCAAAGCAGCCTGATCAATCTTCAAACGCTCCTGAACTCCCATTTGATTACAGGGAGAATTCTCCAGCAAAAACAGTAAAATCTGATACCGTGTCAAACTAATCCCAAGTCTTTTTTCAAACAATTGCGTACTCGCTTGCTCAGACAAGCGGAGTTGATACAGTAAATCTTGAATCTCTATCATTTCTTTCTCCTTTCTATTGATTCATCAATACTTGACTAATCAATTATAATATAAAGTAAAATAGATTGCAAGAATGTTGCTTAACTCATTACAAGATGGTAACTTTCCATTTTCCATTCATATTGATACTCAATGAAAATCAAAGAGCAAACTAGGAAGCTAGCCGTAGGTTGCTCAAAGCACAGCTTTGAGGTTGTAGTTAAAACTGACGTGGTTTGAAGAGATTTTCGAAGAGTATGACAAAGAAAAAACGAACGAGACTCGCTTCCTATCACGAAAGCTATATCTCATTCGTCAAAATGATATTACAAAGTCTGGTTTATCCATTCATTGAAACGTGAACGTGGTCATAGTGGTTTTCTGTCACGCTACCACGGTCTGGCATTGGGTTCCAAGTATTAGCTGGTCCATATTTGCTATCGAATGGAGCATAGAAACGTTGTTTCCAGATGATATAACTAATACCACGGCTAGCCATATTTTGAATAGCGTATTCCGCAATCTTATCCCCTAGTTCTGAGCTTTCTGGCACCATAAAATCGATAGCCAAACCTTTTCCATGATCTCCACTGTCTCCTGGACGGTAACCACTAAAGGATGTGATGCCAAACAAGTTGGCAATTTCTTCTTTAAAGGCAGCTGTTTGTGGTTGAAGGCCTGCATTTTCAGATTTCGCTACTGCAAGTCCAGCATAATCGGGCGCTGCCGGAGCTGTGTAAGTTGTTGAAATTATTTTCGTCTCTTCTGGTTGATAAGTAGAAACTGTTGGTGCAGCTTCACTTGACGAGACTTCTTTTTCTTCTACTGGAGTTGTAGTTGTTTCTACCGTTGATTCAGCTTGAGGGCCTGTTTGTATTTCCTGCTTCTCAGCTAGAGTCGCTGCTCGAGGAGCTTCTTCTGCAATTGCACTGCTTGTTTCGGCTGTTTGCTCCTCTGAAACAGAAGTTCCTGTAGATAGCACGACTTCTTCTGAAGCAGTCACTGTCTCTGTAACTTCTGAACTTGTTGCTACTTCTTTTGTACTTGTAGTTTCTACCGCTTTTGGAGTTTCTGCAATCGGTTGAGAAAGATCTGCAACTTGAACAGTTTGATCATCAACGGTTACTTGATTAGTTGTCAAATTTGCTGTCGCAGTTGTCACTTCCTCACTAGAATCTGCTTGAGGAGTTTGGATTTCAACTTCCGTTACTTCTTCTGCTTCATTGACAGTCGTTGTCAAAACAGTTTCTGGGAAAATCAAGTCCATATTCGTGATTTTATTCAAATTCGCAAGAACTGTGACATCTACACCCAAGGCTTCTGCAATAGTGCTCAAGGTATCACCATATTGAACGGTATAACTAGTTTTGTTGTCCGTTTTAGTCAAATCATCTTGAATTTGCTCAACACTACGTGCAGTCCAAAGAAGTTCTTCTGCTTGAGTTGCCAATACTGGGGCAAATGACAAGGCTACTGTTGAGGCTAATAATATTCTTTTCTTCATTCTTTCAAATTCCTTTCAAATGAGTACCTGTCTATCATAACACAAAAAATGCAGAAAAAAAGCCCTCTCGGGCCTATTTAACAGAACTGTCTATTCCTTGTAACAAACTCGGTTACTTGAAATAGTTTGTTAGGTCTCTGTCACAAAACTGACACAATCTTTTTATCGCTCAGCCTCAAAAATACGGGAAATATCTGCTAACTCTTGAATTCTATGATTGCCTTCATAAGTCGACTCTAAAAAATTAATACTTTGAATCCCACTATTCTGGGCGAATTCCACATCCAGAGTCCGATCCCCTATGTAATAGGTCTTCTCAGGATTCAGCTGATACTTGTCTAGCAAATATATAGCCGCTTCTGGACTTGGCTTCCGCGCAAAGCCACTCTGACTGGTTAGAATCTCTGTAAAATAGGATTCCAATCCCAAGTCTCTTAGAATGGCAAAAGCATTACCCCCCTTATGAGTGTAAACAAAGTTCCGAATCCCTACTTGGTCTGCCCAAGCCAACACTTCACGCGCACCTGGCATTAAGACTACCTGGGTATTCTTTTCAGCCAAACTCTGGGCACGCACCTGATTTAGCACTTCCGCATCTAGCTTTCGCTCTTCTGCTACCTGCACAAGCAAATCCTGCACCGAATACTTAAGGATAAACTCTCTCACTTTCTCCTTATCATAAGGAATAGCAAACTGAGCAAAAGTCTCCTCAATCCCTGACAAAATCGCTTCGTAAGAGTCCAATAAAGTCCCGTCTAAATCCCAAATAAAAGCTGTTTTTTGCATTTCCTATCCTTTCAAGCTCATATAACGCTGGTAACGGTAACGTAGAAATAACCAACGAAAACCATTATCCAAAAGGGTTCCGGCCCAAATACCAGGCAAGCCCCAACCAAGAATAATCCCCATCAGATATCCTGTTCCAATACGGATACACCACATTCCTATACTTGTCGTATAAAAGGGAAGCCGAGCATTGCCCAAACCCTGCCAGACTGCTGTATAGATGACTGTTCCTATCGTCATAGGAGTACCAAGTAGTGAAAACAGTGTCACTAGAACACTAGCCTCAACCGCTAGAGGATCAGTCGTATAGAGATGAGCTAGTGGTACACCCAAGGCATAGATACTGAAGGTCAAGGGTAACATGAGGACCAGAGAAAGCCAAAAGACTTGTTTACTCAAACTTGCGACTCTTTTCCGATCATCCTCTCCAACCGCTCGAGCCACCAGCATGACCGTTGCCGTAGCGACGCCAAAGGCAGGCATGTAGTTAAACTGGGTCAAGACTTCTCCGACCGCATTTCCCGCCACTGCCTCCGTTCCAAAAGAAACGACCAAGGCAATGATAACGACATCACCAGCCCGCATCATAAGCCGCTCTCCAGCTGCTGGTAAAGCCAAGGTCAATAGTTCCTTATCTAAACCAAAAGTTGGCTTCGCATAAGGCAGTTTTAATTGTGACCACAAAATCACAAGACCAACCAAACGAGACAGAATAGTCCCCCAAGCAACACCAGCTATCCCCATATCCAGAACAAAAATAGCTAGACTTGAAAAAAGAATATTCAAGGCATTGGATAAAAAGCTAACATAGAGAGGCAGACGTGGATTATGCGTTGCACGAATCAAGGCTCCCAGACTCGTCATCAAACCTAAGAGAACAATCGAGCCACCTACCAAAGATAGATAGAGTCCTCCACTTTCGGCCACAGTCTGTTCAGTCCCCAAAAGTCCTATCATCTCTTGCCCAGCGAAGATGGACAAAGCTCCTAAAAGGAAACTTAATAATAAGGTAATCTTCAAGGCTTCAGTCACATGATAGGCTAGCTTAGACTGATCCTTCTGCCCAATACTTTTTGAAATAACACTAGAAATAGCTGCCCCAAGAGCAATGAAAATCGCCTGATAAATGGTGATAATACTGCCAGCTACTGAAACCCCTGAAATACCTATCAATCCTAAATGAGCAACCAAATAACTGTCCACCATTCCCATGAGCATCTGCAAAAAGTTTTCACCCATAGCTGGCAAGGCAATATTAAGAATGTCTTTATTTTTTTTAAACAATCCTTCCTCCTGATGAAAAGAAACTCAGTTGGTTTCCCAACCGAGTTTACTCCTTCTGTCTTAAAGTCCTAGATAATCCTCAACCGCTACTTGCATGTCAGCAGCCGGCACAGTTGTCTTGTGACGAACTTGCGCTGTTTCAAGCCCATCAACTGCTGGTGGCACTGCAACGCCTGAGATTTCATGTAATTGAGCCAAGGCTTCAAAGTCGCCAAGCCCTGATTTTCCAGTTACAGCTTCGACTGCAACCACTGGGAACTTGTATGGACTCGCTGTTGAAGCAATCACTGTCTTAGTTACATCGCCAGTAGCCACTTGGTATTTCTTATAAACTGCCGAGGCAACTGCCGTATGTGGATCCTCGATATAAGAATCTGACTCATAGATACGCTTGATTTCTGCTGCTGTTTCTTCCTCAGTCGCATATTCAGCTGCAAAGAGGTCCAAAATCTCTGCATCAAAGTCTGTCAATTCATATTGTCCTTGTGTATTCAAGGCATTCATGAGTTCAGCTGTCTTGACCGCATCATTTCCCAAAAGATGGAAAATCAAGCGCTCCAAGTTTGAAGATACCAAGATATCCATAGATGGACTAGTTGTTACCTTAAACTCACGCTTCTTGTCATAAACACGTGTCTTGAAGAAGTCTGTCAAAACATTGTTGTCATTTGAAGCACAGATCAATTTACCAACTGGTAGGCCGATTTGTTTGGCATAAAAAGCAGCCAAGATATTTCCAAAGTTTCCTGTTGGTACTGTGAAGTTGACCTTATCACCAACCACAATCTCACCAGTCTTAACCAACTGAGCGTAGGCATAAACATAATAAACAATCTGTGGTACCAAACGACCGATATTCATAGAGTTTGCTGATGAAAATTGCAACTTGTTGGCCGCTAATTTTTCACGAAGAGCCACATCATTGAACATATGCTTCACATTTGTTTGAGCATCGTCAAAGTTACCATCAATAGCGATAACATGAGTATTGTCACCAGTCTGAGTGGTCATTTGCAACTCTTGAACCTTGCTGACACCATCCTTTGGATAAAAGACGATAATTTCAGTACCTGGAACATCGGCAAATCCTGCCATAGCAGCTTTCCCAGTATCACCAGATGTCGCTGTCAAAATGACAATCTTGTTCTCCAAGCCATGTTTCTTAGCAGCAGTCGTCATAAAATATGGCAAAATAGACAAGGCCATATCCTTAAAAGCAATTGTTGAACCATGGAAAAGTTCCAAGTTATATTGCCCGTCTAATTTCACCAAAGGCGCAATAGCTGGAGTATCAAACTTGCTATCGTAGGCATTGTTGATACAGTAGTCCAACTCCTCAGCTGTAAAGTCATCTAAAAATGCTGACAAAACAATCTTAGCAACTTCCTGATAAGAAGCAACCTTCAATTTGTCAAAATCCAAATCTACCTTTGGATAAGTAACTGGTGTAAACAAACCACCATCCGTTGCCAAACCTTGCAAAATTGCTTTGCTGGCAGTTACTGTATTGTTGGCATCACGCGTTGATTGATAAACTAATGTCATTACTCTCTATCCTTTATCTATAGTCTCTTCCATTATATCATGATTTTTCAGAAAATTCTCCCTTTGTAAGAGAAATTATAGTCCCAATTCTTCTTTCAAAGGCTGTAAATAGGTCGTTTCTTGCTTATTTCTCATCTTCAGTCCTTCGTCAGCTAGCAAGAGTAAGTCTTTTGAAAACTCTATAATCGCAGTTTCTTCCTGATCTGTAAGCTTTTTCTTAGAAAATTGTCGTCTTAAAAACTTATAATTTCGCCCAAATTCTTTAAAGAAAGGTGCTGTTTCTAAATAAGCTTGTAACTTGTCTAAATTAACCAACAATCCTATGTGAAAGGCTGCTGAAGTAAAAGTCCTATCAAGTGGCTGTGTACACACACTACGAAACTCAACTGTTCCTCGAGTCGTTAAGTCTTGGTACTGATAACTACGATGAGTTTCAAAATCCTTCTCTTGGGGAGAGATAATAACCACATCCCCATTAAGAGCAAATGCCTGGATTTCAGGCGTAGCAAAATAGTCCCTTGACTGAATCGGATAAAAATAATAGGTTTGCCCATCACGTTCCGCAGTAAAAATTGCAGAATGATCTAGATAGTCAAAAAAATCATCTTCATCATCAAAGAGTCTAGCATTAACCCCAACATTCTCTGTATAGATACCATGCATAGATTTTTCCCAGAAAATATCTCTTGAAATTTTCGTATCCCAATCTGCACCCGAAAATTCAGAGTTTGCAAATAAATAAGCCTTAGTCGCTTCAATTTGAGTAAAAGCATTAATAACCCGTAAGTAGTTAGACGTTGAAACATCCAACTGAACCTGACTCCCACAAATAAACGCTCCGTATTCAGGGAAATGATGCAAGTCTGATTTAGTCACATTTCTACTCAAATTCAAATAATCCATCAGCATGCGATACCGTGGGAAAGCCACTGGACAATTCTCATTTTTATCCCAATCAGGATGAATACCGCAGCCAACGATGGCATGATTGGATTCGCCTAATTTTCTCTGAATTACATTCATATAATTATTGAAACGATTTTCGACCTCTTGAATCGTTTCAGCCTTACCAAATGCAAACTCAATCGTTGTATAAGAAACTTCAAATAAAATAGCATCCTGACTTATCGGATCTACTAACTGGATAGGATTGCCAAAATCATCTACCTTTTCTACAATGAAATCCAGAGCAGAAACTAAATAATGAAATAGATCCTTTATAATTTCAACATCTGTAGCAAAGCCCTCCAAGTTTACAACAGGATATTCCAGCTCAATCCCAACAAACAATTCAGGATTTTCTTTAATATTTTTCAAATACCGATGTTTTAATAAATCGATAGAACGAGACATACTATTCTACTCTTTCTTAATCTAAATAAAATTTGAATAACTACTATTATACCAAAAATAATACAAAAAAGGGCTCTATAATATTTGTA
>NZ_VMLG01000039.1:0-75323 GCF_013276565.1 Streptococcus sp. 53 | reverse complement strand
TACAGTTGACAAAGAGCCGCTTTTTTATCTAATCTATCGATTTTAGAAATTTATAATAAAGAATTCCTAAAATCAAAATCTTTTTGTCCCAGCCTCCACTTCTATATTCACCTATTGAAATTCCTTGACATCTCCATCATAAGTCGCCCAGTCTTTGCTGAAAAAGCGCTCATTCAGATGGTAAGTCGGAGCTGGTATGGGATTGGATAGGAAAGGATCAACTGCCTTGTCAAAAGCCAACCAACCCAACCAACCAAGGTGAATGGTATCCTTCATAAAGAAAGCTTCCCCACCGTCCTTAGAAAAATCTGCTATATTGGTAAAACCTTGACTTTCTAACTGGTAGCGAATCTTCTGCACCGTTTGTTGGTACATATCCTCTCGTAGACCAGCATAGTCCATCCATTTTTTATTAACAGGTGGAATGATAAAAATCGGGTTGACCTTAGATTTAGAAAACTGGGTTAACACCAACTGCAGGTCATTATACTCCGGTGATTTGAGGTAGGTAAAGTTTTTCTGAGAGTCCTTTAATTTCTTCAGATCCTTCTTGATCTGCGTATTATAGAAATAATTTTCCATTCCCAGATTATTATTGGAAGTATTCTTTTCAGCATCTGCTTTAACGACATCTTCTATAGCTTGATAAGAAAACTGGTCTGGCAAGGTCTTTAAATACTTAACTACATGCTTATCATAATTGACATAGCCTCTAACTGAAAACTGACCAAAAAAGGAAGCTTGGCGTTCATTAAACCGAGCCAATAATTCAATCATTTCATTGTCTGCCGTCGATAATTCTTCTTTGCTTGCCAACTTCTGAACCAAATCCTTCATAGCTACGTTTGGGAACTGCTGTAGTAAGCGAGTCGCTGCATATTGACTAGCCTGATCTCCAGATTGATGTTCCAAAAAACTGGTCAACTGGTCTCCATTAAAATACTGCTGAAAAGCTGCTGGCTCATAGCCATTTTTACTGAACCACTGAGGTGAGATAACATACACAACTTGTTTATTCTCTAGCTGTGGCAACATCTGTTGCATTCCAAAATACTGGTTAAGCGATGCAGCTCCCCTCTGTCCTAAAAGATAAGGACGGTAGGAGCGATTGTATTTCTCAGCTAATACCGCAGGATGAGCACCGTCAAAACGAAGCCATTCACTAGAGCCAAAGAAGGGAACAAAACGCATATTTGGATCAGATAGTGCTCTGACTTTTTGACTTCGCTCCTTAAAACTATCGATAGTAGTAGCCACCGCTGAACGCTTTTCAGCTCCTAGATTATGATGCATCTCAGTAGGATAAAAGAAAATGAGCAGAAAAACCAACAAACCAGCTATCAAGACCGGTCCGAAGATCATCCATAAGCGTTTAAGCATTTTGTAGCTCCACAATACCAGCTATGATTTTATTAGCTGTATTCCAGTCATCGCGACCAAACTCTGTTACAGGGACACGAATGTCAAAACGGTTCTCAATCTCCACAATCAACTCAACCGTTCCCATACTATCCAAAACACCTGCATCAAAAAGATCTTCATCCATCATGTCAGAAACATCTTCCATAAACAACTCATCAATAATTTCGATAACTTCTGATTTGATATCCATATTTTACTTCCTTTTATTTTTTAAACCATAAATCATTCAAGAATCCAGAAAAGATTAAGAATGACAGCATGACGACATGGAAAGTGATAACCATTCCAAGCAACTGAATCCAGCGATTCTCAGGTAGAGCAGCTTTCCCTGCTTTTTTCCGTTCCTTATTAAGCGTTTTTTTCTTACGAACCCAAGCGTCATTGATGACCAGCCCAATCCCATGAAAGAGGCCATAGGCGATGTAGTACCAGGTCACACCGTGCCAAAATCCCATAATCAGCATATTTACAATGTAGGCCACACTTGAAGTTACATTACGATTTTTAAAGACCTTCTTTCTGGTCAACACCATGACCATTCGCATAAAGACAAAGTCACGGAACCAAAAAGAGAGACTCATATGCCAACGATTCCAAAACTCCTTCAAATCCCTTGATAAAAAGGGCTTGTTAAAGTTGATAGGGCTACGGATTCCCATTAAGTTTGAGATAGCCAAGGCAAACATAGAGTAACCTGCAAAATCAAAGAAAAGCTCCAAACCAAAGGTATACATAACTGCCAAGGCATAGAGGTTAAAGAAGCCACCTGACTGCAAGGCTAAATTCTTCAAAGGAGGCAACAAGGTCTCTCCTAAAACATGAGCTAGGATAAACTTATACAAAAAGCCCCACATGATATAGCGAACAGATTCATCCAGCATATCCATCAACTCATCCCGCTCAGGAATGGTCTGATAATTTTCATTGAAACGTTTAAAGCGATCAATTGGACCACTTGAAAAGGTCGGCATGAAGAGAAGAAAGCGGAGGAATTCCCAGAAGGTAAAATCCTTAATCACTCCATCTCTCAGCTCGATGATAATCCCAACCGAACGAAAGGTCAGGTAAGAAATTCCCAAAAATCCAAGCAAAGACTGCGTTCCATTGATAGCTGGCTGCACCTTGACAAAGATAATCGGAAGTAGGGACAGAAAGCTAACTAGGTAGAAGACCCACTTGACATCCTTATTTTTTCGATAGTGCTTATAGAAAAGCAGGAGCAATATTTCCCAGCAAAGGTAAATACCCAAGGCAGCTAGTTGATTGGTCTTCCCACCTACTAACATGGTGACGATAAAGAAGAGACTAACTAGTACTTCATACCAGGCGAAACGTTTCTTGAAAAAGAGACCGATAAAGATGGGCAAGGTTGCAGCAATCACATAGACAAAATACTGAGGATTCCCATATGGCTCTAAATGAGGAAGCTGTTGAAAAAACTCCATCATCTCTTGTTCACCTCGTTAATCAATCCTTTGATGTCAATCTTTCCATTTGGAGTCAGTGGCAAACTGTCTCGGTAAAGGAATTTAGACGGCATCATGTAGGACATCATGATGTCTGTCAAATCTTCCTTGATAGCCTTGGTAATATCAATATCTCGCTCAAACTGCTCACGAACACCGTCTTTCAAGATGACATAAGCCAATAGATTTTGCACCTTGTGGTCTTTATTATAACGCGGTACTGCGACAGCAGACTCGATATAGCGAGACTTATTGAGGTTTTGAGAGACATCTTCTAACTCAATGCGGTAACCGTTGAACTTAATCTGGAAGTCCATGCGTCCGCCATAGAGAAGTAAGCCTTCATCTGTCATGGTTCCCACATCACCTGTGTGATAGGCTGGCAGACCTTCAAATTCAAAGAAGGCTTCCGCTGTTTTTTCAGGATTATTCATATATCCTTTTGAAACAGCTGGTCCAGAAACAATGATTTCTCCCTGTTCGCCATTTGGCAGTTTATTTCCTTCCTCGTCAATGATAAAGGTTGGAGAATCAGCCTTGGTATAGCCGATTGGTAGACGTTTGAGAGTCGCTAGCATCTCATCTGTCACGGCAACTGCGGACAGGGCCACTGTCGCTTCTGTTGGGCCGTAAGCATTGATAATACGGGCATTGGGGAAACGCTCACGTAGTTTTTGAGCTGTTTTGACCGTCAATTCTTCACCATCAAAGTAGAAATGCGTGATACCAGGCATTTTCTCACTATTAAAGTCTTCTGACAGCATAGCCATATCTGCAAAAGAAGGCGTTGATGTCCAGATAGCGATCGGCAATGAAAAGATAGTCGCAAAGAGTTGCTTAAAGTCCTGAGTAATAGCTGAAGGAAGAGCGAAAAGCGTACCACCCAGTGCCAAGGTCGGTGCCCAGTACATGACAGACAGATCAAAAGAATAAGGTGGCTGAGCCAGCATTTGCGGACGACTTGGCGTCGCAAATTCCTTGTCCGTAATCATCCAGTTGGTAAAGCTGAGGAGGTTATCATGGGAAATCTGCACTCCCTTTGGCTTACCAGTCGTACCAGAAGTAAAGATAATGTAGTAGTTATCATCGCCCTTGACTGGATGCGTGATCTCATAGCTAGTCCCTTGAGCAAAGGCTTCTTGAACCTGAGCTAGAGTCATCATCGGTGTAGGAACCTGCTCCAATGGAAAGTCTGAAATGGCAATAATCAAGCTTGGCTCTGCCACTTCTAAAATAGCCGAAATTCGCTCCAAGGCCGAATGACTATCAATTGGAATGTAGGCATGACCTGACTTAGTCAAGGCTACAAAAGTTGCCAACATTTCATATTCTTGGCCACCAAAAACGACCACAGGAGACTTCTCTGGCAATCCTAGTTGGTCAATGGCTGCAGCCAAACTATCCGAATCAGCCTTCAAATCTCCATAAGTGTGTTCCTGCCCCAAAACATTGTAAACAGGATAGCTAGGCTGTGTCTGAGCAAAATGCTCAATGGTTTCAATCATATCTGCTATTGGTTTATTTGACACAATAGGGATTCTCCTTCAAGTTAAAATTCATTATAGATAAAGCTTCCTTGACCCTGACCAAGATAGCTAAAGAAGTAAAGCAGCCCTAGAAAGATAAGAAAATACAAGGCTGTCCGACCAAGAAAGAGGTACAATTCTTTTCTCTGTTTCATCAAGAAAAACCATTCATTTCTGTAATTTTTGCTAAATAAGATAGATTCTCACTATAGTATTTTTCTACCATTGTACCACTTTATAGACTAGTTTTTCAATTGTTTGCCGTAGATTTTCACTAGATTTCAGCTTATTTTAAGGATTATGCGGTTTTTCTATGAATATTTTAAAAGAAAAAAGCCTGAGATTTTCATCTCAAGCTCTATCAACATAATTGTTTTCTAATACTCAATGAAAATCAAAGAGCAAACTAGGAAGCTAGCCGCAAGCTGTACTTGAGTACGGTAAGGCGACGCTGACGTGGTTTGAATTTGATTTTCGAAGAGTATAAACTAGAAAAGTGAGAATACAAGCACTGCCAAGGCTGCACCGATAACAGGTCCCACAACAGGAATCCAAGCGTAAGACCAGTCTCCATCTCCCTTATTTGGAATTGGCAAGATGCTGTGCATGATACGAGGACCGAGGTCACGCGCAGGATTCAAGGCATAGCCTGTTGTCCCACCTAGTGATAGACCGATACCGACAATCAAAGTCCCCACTGCAAAGGTTCCGATACCTGCCTGAAAATCGTAAAGACCCAAAGCAAAGATTGTCAACACCAAAACAAAGGTTCCAAGGATTTCGCTAATCAAGTTTGATACAGTATCCTTGATGGCTGGCCCGGTACTGAAGGTTGCCAGGATATTGCCTGCATTTTCTTCTGCCTCATAATGCGGTTTGAATTGCAACCAAACCAAAATCTGACCAAGCATAGCTCCTGCGAACTGAGCTAGGATGTAAGGGAAAACGGAAGCCCAAGGCAAACCACCTTTCAAGGCCACACCGATGGTCACAGCTGGGTTTAAATGAGCTGGACTGAGCTTGCCAGATACAAAGACCGCAACGGCAACTGCAATCCCCCAACCCATAGTAATCACAATCCAACCTGAGCTGTTGCTCTTGGTTTTTGGAAGAACCACACCTGCAACAACACCATTTCCTAGAAGAATCAGGATTAAAGTCCCTAAAAATTCTCCAAATAATTCACTCATCATTTTTCTGTCTCCATTAAAAAGAAGGGGCGGGCGACAAGGAGTCCTACCCTCCACCTCTTTTATTTTTTCTTAATTTTTTAATTCTGCTAAGTCATTTTGAGCGAGAGCCGCTTCGACATCCGCACGGTAAGTTGCTTTTTCTTCTTCTGTCCAGTCATAGAATCGTCCCATTTCATCCAAAACTGGCTCAACGATGCTATCCAAGCTATCACGCATAAAAAGCATATGGTTGGTACGACGAAGAAGGAAATCAACTGGGCTCAGAGTCAACTCATTGCGCATTGCATAGTGAAGGGACAAGGTATCTGCCAAGCTGAGTCCTGGTGCTTGTTCTAAACTATGAGCAAGAGCAAAGACTTTCGGTGCATTTGAACCGTAGAGATTTGCGAGATAGTGAGCTTCCTTGCTATCCAAACCACGTGACACTCCAAGTTGCGCAAAGGCTTCGATTTCTGAGTCCACATTTGCTGGGTTCAATTCTCCACCTGAAACAGGGTAAGTCTTAGAGTTGATCAGTTTAAAGCTACGATCAAATTCTGCTTTGAGGATGTCAACCACGCGCTCCATAGCTCCTTCAGCCATCTTACGGTAGTCTGTGATTTTACCACCAGCAAGGGTCAAAAGGCCATTATCATCACGATCCAAGCTCGAACCACGAGAAACTGCAGATGGATCCAAATGTTTCTCAGAGGTGCTGCTTTCAAGCTTGCTGACAGCAGACTCAACATCTTCACGCGTTTTTTCTTTAGAGAGGTAAGATTCAACAGTCGCAATCAAGTTGTTAAAGCTTTCATCACTGATGGTTCCGTTATTTCCTCCATTGTAGTCAGAAGCGCTATTGCCTGCGATCAATGGACGAAGACCAGCCCAGCTGCTTTCAATATCATCAATGGTAATGTTAGCTTCTGGGAAGCGGTTATTGACAATGCCAAGTAGGTAATCTACATCTTCCTGAGTCACTTTTGGATGTTCCAAATCACCTGTGTAGTCTGTATCCGTTGTACCGAAGTAAGTCTTGTTTTCACGTGGGAGAACAAAGACCATACGGCCATCACCCAAACCTGTGTCAAAGTAAACTGGCTGTGAAACCTTGATCTTGCTTGAATCAACTACCAAGTGAACTCCCTTAGTTGGACGCATTTGTGAGAATTGGGTTCCCTTATTAGACAAATTGCGTACCTTATCGCTCCAAGGACCTGTTGTGTTGATAACCAGACGCGCCTTGATTTCAAAGACTTGGTCTGTCAAGAGATCACGAGCTACAACACCTGTAATCTTACCACTTTCGTCAAAGAGGAAGCCTTCTGCCTTAACATGGTTGGCAATGAGGGCACCGTCTTGGTTGGCACGTTTGATGTTTTCAATCACGAGACGTGCATCATTGTTACGGAAGTCAAGGTAAACCCCACCTCCTACCAAGCCTTCTTTCTTCAAGTTTGGCTGGCGTTCCAAGACTTCTTCCTTGCTCAAGACCTTGTTTGCAGCTGGTGTGTTGTTAACTCCTGCCAAAAGGTCGTACAAATCCATGGCTACTTTAAGACGGAAGAGACTAAAGGTCGCTCCATCCTCATCGTAAACTGGCAAGAGCATTGGGTCTGGTTTTGGAATGTGTGGTGCGATTTGTTGAACCACTGCACGTTCCGAAACCGTATCTGATACAACTTCTACGTCAAACTGTTTGAGGTAACGAAGACCTCCGTGAACCAATTTTGTTGAACGGCTGGATGTTCCTTCTGCGAAGTCCTGCATTTCAATCAATCCAGTGTCAAGACCACTGGCTGCAGCCTGCAAAGCTACACCAGCACCTGTGATTCCTCCACCGATAATCAAGAGGTCCAAGGTACGTTCTTGCATTTTTTTAATTGACAATTCACGTGTTTTCTTTGAAAATTCCATATTTACACACTTTCTAAATAAATCGCTTTATTCTACTAGTATTAGTCATCTACTTCCGCAAAGACTTGGGTTGCTTTCACAGCCTTCTTCCAGCCCTTGTAGAGTTGTTCCTTGCGCGATTCGTTCATAGATGGCTCAAAGAGTTCTCCTGTCTCGTTTAAGAGTTTCAACTCATCCAAGTCTTTCCAGTAACCTACTGACAAACCTGCTAGGAAGGCTGCCCCTAGAGCTGTTGTTTCCAAGTTTTTGGCGCGTGCGATATCAATTCCCAAAATGTCAGCTTGGAACTGCATGAGGAAATTATTCATGGCTGCACCACCATCTACTTTCAAGACTTGGATAGCTGTCTGCGCATCTACTTGCATGGTATCGATGATGTCACGCACTTGATAAGCGATAGATTGTAAGGTTGCCTTGATAAAGTCTTCTTTGCTTGTTCCACGAGTCAAACCAAAGACAGAACCGCGAGCATTTTGGTTCCAGTATGGTGCTCCTAGTCCTGTAAAGGCTGGAACGACATAAACTTCATCATCATTGTGAGAATTACGAGCGTATTTTTCAGATTCTGGTGAATTTTCAACCATGCGAAGTCCATCACGAAGCCACTGAATGGCACTTCCTGCGATGAAGATAGAACCTTCCAAGGCATAATAAACCTTGCCGTTGATTCCGTAACCAATGGTTGTCAAGAGGTTGTTCTCAGACAACTGCATTTCTTCACCAGTATTCATGATGATGAAAGATCCTGTTCCATAAGTATTCTTGACCATACCTGGTTCAAAGGCCAACTGTCCAAAGAGGGCCGCTTGTTGGTCCCCAGCCATACCTGAGATTGGCACTTGTCCACCGTAGAAATGGAATGGAGCTGTCTTACCATAGATTTCAGAGTTAGAACGAACTTCTGGCAGCATAGCCTTAGGAATATTGAGGATTTCCAAAATCTCATCATCCCATTTGAGTTCTTTAATGTTATAAAGCATGGTACGAGCTGCGTTTGAGTAGTCCGTCACGTGAGCCGCACCGTCAGTCAATTTCCAAACCAACCAAGTATCAATGGTACCAAAGAGCAATTCCCCTTTTTCTGCTCGCTCTTGAGCGCCTTCTACATGGTCCAAAATCCAACGAACCTTGGTAGCAGAGAAGTAAGCATCAATAATCAAACCAGTCTTTTCATGGAATTTTTCCACATAACCTTGGCTTTTTAGTTGTTCAGCCAAAGGAGCAGTTTGGCGTGATTGCCAAACGATAGCATTGTAGATAGGAAGCCCTGTTTTCTTATCCCAGACGACAGTTGTTTCACGTTGGTTGGTAATTCCGATTGCTTCGATTTGATTTGGCTTGACACCACTTTCGATGAAAGCACCCGCAATAACTGACTGGACTGAGTTCCAAATTTCATTGGCATTGTGCTCTACCCAACCTGCCTGAGGGAAAATCTGAGTAAACTCTTTTTGGCTAGAGCTGACCTTTTCTCCTTTTTTATTAAAAATGATGGCACGAGAACTTGTAGTTCCCTGGTCAATAGCCATAATGTATTTTTCTTGTGACATGTGCTGTCCTCCTCATAAAGATCTTGAGGTGTTTCCTCTTTACACTTACTAGTATACAAAATAAAGCGCTTTCTTGTTTATCAACTTTTTTTAATTTTTTAAAAAATGTGAGGAGATTGTGTGAATTTCACAAAAAAGACCTGGGTTAACCAAGCCTTTTAGGTAAATAATAACTGACGAATCCCTGCCAAATCTTCCATATCCAAGTCATTTTTTAAATAATAGACTGGTGTCTGTTCCTTCTTATGAATCGGGTTATTGGTAACCAGCAAATCATAATGCCGAGTTCGGTCATAGGCTTCAATGGTGATAAAACGATTGTATTCCAAATACCGTTTTAAAATGGCTGCCATCCTTGAAAAGACAAGAAAACCAGATGTCAAATCCAGACCAATCCGCATATGCTGGCCACCATTTTCAGCCATATATTCGATTAACTGAAGCCATTCCCAGAGAATTTTCTTATCCAAATCCGTCCCCTGCTGAAAGGCAGGTAGAGCATGAAAAATCTCCTCTGCCGTTCCCCTAAAATCATGTTCCATCAGTAAATATGGATGACGATTCTCTAACTGGTACTTGTAGCGATCCTGTAAAATATAACCCTTGTATAGATATACTTGAGCACAAAGCTGGCTAAGTTCATAGGTGACATGGTCCTCTGTGTAGTCCCCCAGCAGCAGCTCCTCCTTCTTCATTTCTTGAATCAACTGTGTCAGCAAATCGGCCAACTGCCCTCCAAAACCAAGGATATATTCCATAGTATGAAGAGGAAGAATGCGATGAGACAAGAGGAAAGAGAAGAAAATCATCATCTCCCCATCCTCAGTTCCTAGAGGAAGGTGTAGTCCAGCGAAAAAGGACGGAGCCTTTCGATGCAAACGAAGGTAGAAAATATTGTCAAAATACCCTCGCATTTTTTCTTCTATGACTTGAAACTGACAGGCATTGACCCGAAGACGTTGTTGACTGATATGAGACCAGAGAACCAAGTCCAATTTCTGACCCGAAGACAAACTTGCACCGCAGATTTCTTCTAAAGTGGCAATCTCCTGTTTTCTCTCTGGTTTCTGCATGTGACCTTCCCATTCCTGACTCGACCAGACCTTGCGGAAAAGACAGAAATAGAAATAGCGAATCTGATGCTCTGGACCTCGCCAACGTCCATTTTGGATGGATAAATCAAATTCTGACAAAATCTGATTTAAGCTAGCTAAGTGACGACCAAGCGTAGCCTCGCTAATCATCAATTCTTGAGCCAGCTGATGGGCTAAAAACTGTTGGTGGTAGAGAAGATAGACCAAAATCTGGTATTTAACAGCATTCTCCAAAAACAAGCTCCGAATATCTCTCCCCTTGGTAGCTGCACCGATTGACAGACGCAGATTTTCATCTTCTAAGGAGATGTTCAGCTCTAAGCCACTGTCCAAAGCCTTGTCATTGAGCAGGGTGACATATTTGGTTAGGGTTGCTTTTGAAAATCCTGTTTCCTCCATTACAGCCTTGACAGTCGTCTGAGACTCTTGTAATAGAAAGGAAAGGATTGAAAATTGGCCAGATTCGGCCTTTTCCATCAAATCTCCTAAATACATTTGTTACCCCTTTCATTTTCTACCTTAAGCATAGCATAAATCTTACAAATGCTGAAATAATCTGTTTCTCTTTTTATTTTCATGCTGATTTCCTAGTCCATTATCCTAAAAATCAACAAACACACGGCTCCCCCTTTGGGCATTTTTATGCTAAAATAGTAGCTATGGATAAAATTATTAAAACTATATCAGAAAGCGGAGCCTTTCGTGCTTTTGTCCTTGACAGTACAGAAACCGTCCGCACTGCTCAAGAAAAACACCAAACCCAAGCTAGCTCAACTGTAGCACTTGGTCGAACTCTTATTGCTAGCCAGATTCTCGCAGCCAATGAAAAAGGAAATACTAAACTAACAGTTAAGGTGCTGGGATCTAGCTCCCTAGGAGCCATCATCACCGTCGCTGACACCAAGGGGAACGTTAAAGGCTACGTTCAAAATCCTGGTGTTGACATCAAAAAGACTGCAACTGGTGAAGTCCTAGTCGGACCTTTTGTTGGAAATGGTCAATTCCTCGTTATCACAGACTACGGTACTGGAAATCCTTACAACTCTATGACTCCTCTCATCTCTGGAGAAATCGGTGAAGACCTGGCCTTTTACCTGACTGAAAGCCAACAGACTCCTTCAGCAGTCGGTCTCAATGTCCTTTTAGATGAAGAAGATAAGGTCAAGGTTGCAGGTGGTTTCCTAGTTCAAGTCTTGCCAGGAGCCAAGGAAGAAGAGATTGCTCGCTTTGAAAAACGCATCCAAGAAATGCCAGCTATTTCGACTCTTCTAGAAAGCGACGACCATATCGAAGCCCTTCTCAAGGCTATTTACGGAGACGAACCATACAAACGTCTGTCTGAAGAAGAAATTCGTTTCCAATGTGACTGTAGCCATGAGCGCTTTATGAACGCTCTTGCCAGCCTTCCAAGCTCAGACTTGCAGGAAATGAAAGAGGAAGACCACGGGGCAGAAATCACTTGTCAATTCTGCCAAACGACTTACAACTTTGATGAAAACGATCTGGAGGAACTCATCCGTGACAAATCTTAATACACCTTTTATGATTGGCAATGTTGAGATTCCCAATCGTACCGTTTTAGCACCCATGGCTGGCGTGACCAACTCAGCCTTTCGTACCATCGCAAAAGAGCTCGGAGCTGGACTCGTTGTCATGGAAATGGTCTCTGACAAGGGAATCCAATACAACAACGAAAAAACCCTGCACATGCTTCATATCGACGAAGGCGAAAACCCTGTCTCTATCCAACTATTTGGTAGTGATGAAGACAGCCTAGCACGCGCAGCAGAATTCATCCAAGAAAACACCAAGACCGATATCGTCGATATCAACATGGGCTGCCCAGTTAACAAAATCGTGAAGAACGAAGCTGGCGCTATGTGGCTCAAGGATCCAGACAAAATCTACTCTATTATCAACAAGGTCCAGTCTGTCCTTGATATTCCACTTACTGTCAAAATGCGTACCGGCTGGGCTGACCCATCTTTAGCAGTAGAAAATGCCCTGGCTGCTGAAGCTGCAGGTGTTTCTGCCCTCGCCATGCATGGCCGTACCCGTGAACAAATGTATACAGGTCACGCAGACCTTGAGACCCTTCACAAGGTTGCCCAAGCTCTGACCAAGATTCCCTTCATCGCCAACGGTGACATCCGTACGGTCCAAGAAGCCAAACAACGCATCGAAGAAGTCGGTGCTGATGCAGTTATGATTGGCCGCGCTGCCATGGGAAATCCCTACCTCTTCAACCAAATCAACCATTACTTTGAAACAGGAGAAATCCTACCTGATTTGACCTTTGAAGATAAGATGAAAATCGCCTACGAACACTTGAAACGATTGATTAACCTCAAAGGAGAAAACGTCGCAGTTCGTGAATTCCGTGGCCTCGCTCCTCACTATCTCCGTGGAACATCTGGCGCTGCCAAACTCCGTGGAGCCATTTCGCAAGCTAGCACCCTAGCAGAGATTGAAGCCCTCTTGCAATTGGATAAGGCTTAATAGACCAAAACCCGTAACTCTCTTAAAGGTTACGGGTTTTTGACTGTAAAAATTCAAATACTAAGGGTTATTATTGACTCAAAGCAACACTGGAAACCTTGCCATCCGCTCCTGTTGTAATTTGGATGATTTTTCCTCCACCAATTTTGGCATTATACTTGCCATCATCAAGAGTATAAGAGTAGCCTCTGATAGAGTAGTTTTCTTTCTTTCCATCAGCAGATTCTACTGTGAATTGACCTCCTGATGAAACTGTGATGGTTTCGCCATTTGCTCCCTTCCAATTGCCCGCTGCAGCTGAGAAATCACCATCTACCATGGTTAAAACACCCTTGTAGCGTTTATTTTGCTCTGCTTGTTTGTCTTGAAGTTTGCGGTCAGTTGTAGGATCATAGCTTGATTGGTTAGACTGGGATTGAGGAGCCTGTTGAGTTGAAGGAGCCTGAGCAGGAGTTTGTTGACTAGCTGCCTGTTGATTAGACACTTCTTGACCTTGTCTTTGCTCTGGTGCAGGTGCCACTTGTGATGGCCTTGCAGTTGCTGAAGATTGATCAGTAGATGCCTTGGCCTTTTCAGATGAAGCTGAACTTGAGGACTTCTGAGTCTGGCTTTCTTTGCTAGCAGAAGCTGCTTTAGAGCTTGATGATTGGCTTGTCTTAGCAGAACTGCTTGCTTGAGTTGTTTCCTTTTTATTTCCACAAGCTCCTAATAGCAAAGTAGAAGCCAATACAGTTGCTGCCATCAATTTGATATAGGTTTTCTTTTTCATTTTTCTACTCCTTTGTAATATTTTAGAAATATAAAGAAATCTTTTTGCAATATAATTGCAACATTAGGATTTGAATATGTCAATAATTTATCTAAACTATTTTAAAAATCTCACATAATTTAAACACCTTTACTCCCCCTACTCTTCTATTCGTAATAAAACAGAAAAACAGGAGATTTTTCTATTACACATTTGAATTTGTTTTGTGTAATCGCTTGCAACTTTAAGTACAAAGGAATATAATAACATTGAAATAGAATATAGGAGGTGCATTCTTATGCAAAATAAGTATTTCAAGTATCTGCCTTGGCTGATTTTAGATGCTTTCGCTTCTTACGGAGCAGCTACTCATTACGCTCAAACAACATTTGATTTGTTCTTCTTAACTATCGTTTTTATGATTGTCTACGTGGCTTTATTGTATTTACACGAAACCTATTTAAAATATAAATACAAAGATTTATTCATTCACATCATGAGCAATTCTAAGAAAGATAGCCACCCATAAAAGCAGTCACAACACAAAACCATCTCATGATGGTACATAAAGAGGTCGGAAACTTTTTCCGACCTCGCTTTTTATACAATATCAAATTTTAACTGGCCTGCTTTGACACCAATCTTAAGTGTGCTGCCTGCCACTAATTCTCCCTTGAGAAGAAGTTCTGCCAACTTGTCTTCCACTTCTGTTTGTAGGGTTCTGCGAAGTGGACGAGCTCCCATCTCTGGGTCATATCCTTGATTTGCCAACAATTTCAGTGCAGAAGCTTGTAATTTCAAGTCAATGCCTTTTTCAGCCAAACTTGCCACTAAAGGTTTGACCATAATCTTCACCACTTCCTGCATATGGTCACTAGACAGACTATGGAAGACCACCTTTTCATCAATACGGTTGATAAACTCAGGTCTATAAGCCTTTTTCAGCTCTTCAAACATGCGTTTTTCCATATTTTCCTGGTCAAAACGAATATCCTTAGCTCCAAAACCGACGGTCTTGTCATCCCGAAGGGCTGTCGCACCAAGGTTTGACGTCATGATGATAATGGTATTTGAAAAGTCAACCTTGCGGCCCTTGCTATCGGTCAAGACACCATCATCCAAGACCTGCAAGAGCACATTAAAGATATCTGGGTGGGCCTTCTCTACCTCGTCAAAAAGGAGAACGGAATATGGTTTGTTGCGAACCTTCTCGGTCAACTCCCCACCTTCTTCATAACCCACATAACCCGGAGGAGCTCCATTGAGACGGCTGGCTGCAAATTTCTCCATATACTCACTCATATCAAAGCGGATAAGGGCTGATTCGTCATCAAAGAGAACTTCTGCCAAAGCCTTGGCCAATTCGGTCTTCCCGACACCTGTGGGTCCTAGGAACATAAAAGAACCAATCGGACGCTTGTGACTGCGAATCCCTGACTGGTTGCGGCGAATGGCACGGCTAATGCTTGAAACAGCTTGATTTTGCCCGATGACGCGTTTATGCAATTCAGCTTCCAGGTTCAGGTATTTCTTAGCGTCAGTCTGAGTCAGTTTTTGGACTGGGATACCTGACAAGCGACTCAAGGTGGTCAAAATATCAGACTCTGTCACCAAGTCTTTATAGACAGGCACTTCCTCTTCTTTTGCGATTAGCTGAGCTGCCTGTTTCCACTTGCCATCCATCAAGGCCTTGTCAGCTGGACTCAAGTCAGAATCGTCTGCTTTTACATGCTTTGATTTATTTTGCACTGTTGCCGCTGCTTCATCCAAGAGATCGATAGCAGAGTCTGGCAAGTGACGACTAGTTAAGTAACGATGGGCCATCTTAACGGCTGTTTCAACCGCTTCATCTGTGATTTGCACACGGTGATGTTTCTCATAAGTCGTCTTCAAACCTTGCAAAATGGTCATGCTATCTGCTACACTTGGCTCTTCAATCGTCACTTTAGCGAAACGACGAGAAAGGGCTGCATCTTTTTCGATATGTTTTTGGTATTCTTCCTGAGTGGTCGCACCAACTGTTCTCAAAGTTCCACGCGCCAAGGCTGGCTTCAAGATATTAGCCGCATCCAGAGTTGAGTCAATCCCACTACCAGAACCCATGATGGTATGGAGCTCATCGATAAAGAGGATGACTTGACCATCTTCCTCAATATCCTTGATGATATTGTTCATGCGCTCTTCAAAATCACCACGGAAACGTGTCCCTGCAACGACATTCATCAAATCAAGCTCTAACACGCGCATCTTGGCCATTTCCGCAGGTACATCACCACTAGCAATACGCTGGGCAAGACCAAGCGCCAGAGCTGTCTTCCCGACACCAGCATCCCCAACCAAGACAGGATTATTCTTTGTCTTCCGGCTCAAGATTTGAATCATACGCGAGATTTCCTTGTCCCGACCGATGACTGGCTCTAACTTGCCAGAACGCGCTTGCTCTGTCAAATCATGCGTATAGTCCTCGAGACCACCACTCGGAGTCTGCGGCATGCCCATCATATTAGCCATAGAATTTTGCTTGTCAGCTACTGTACGATGGCGTTGGCGTAGAGCCTTGAGGTCTTCACGAGTCCAGCCTGCACGTTCTTCTAAATTTCGACGAAGAGCAGCAATCTTGACCTGATCTTTCTTGTCTTCATAAGAAAAACCAGCCCTCTCCAAAATACGAGTCGCCAAGGCATTGCCATCATGCAAAATCGCATAAAGGACGTGCTCCGTCCCTAGCACCTTAGCATGGACCACTGACGCTACATACTCTGCTTCGTCAAAAAGAACCTGCAAACGATGGGAGAACGGCAACTCCGTAAAAGTTTCATCCTGGCTATAGTCCGTTTCAGTCAGTTCCAAAGCGACTTCTTCTAAACGGTCCATCTCATATGGATAATCATTTAAAGTCGCCCCTGCCACACTATAACTGTGATTGGACATGGCAATCAACAAGTGCCAAGACTCTAGATAACGAGCTCCAAAATGACCAGCAACCATGTAGGCACTTTCGATACATTCATTCAATGCTTTTGAATAGTTCATCTTACTTCCCTTTTCTATCTACCTCTTGTATGACCTGTCGTAGCATATTAGCACGAACAACTGGAGCTTCTTCTCCTAGAACGCGATCCAAAGCTACTGATACTAGCAAATTCATCTCCTGCTTGGTCATCAATTCCTGCTCAACCAAAAGCTGTAGAATATCCTCATAAATTTCTTGACTGACCCGCTCACCAATCGAGTAAAGCAGCTCCCGGAGCATTTCATGATGACTAGAAAACTCAATCCGTCCTATACGAATATAGCCTCCGCCACCACGCTTACTTTCAACTAAGTAGCCTCTACTTTCCGTAAAGCGTGTCTTGATCACATAGTTAATCTGACTAGGAACAACCTGAAAAGTATCTGCCAACTGACTCCGTTGCAACTCCACAATTCCAGATTGATCTAAAATCGCCTTGATGTAGGCCTCAATATGATCCGATGTATTTTTAAATCTCATTACAAACCCACCTCTCTCTTTAAACCTTGACTATCTTTGACTATTATACCGAAATTTTCTCATTTTTAAAAGAAAAAGGGCGCTGGTAAAGGATAATCTTCACCAACTCCCTATTTTTCTACTTACCCAAGCCTAATTCTACCAAGATTTGACGTTTGTAGGCAATCTTTTGGACTTCCTTGTCCTCTTCTTCAGACCAATCTAGTTTAATTTCTGAAACAATCTGCCCAGGGCGATTTTTCAAAATATAGATGCGGTCGCTGAGATTAAGGGCCTCCTCGATACTGTGAGTAATAATCAAGGTTGTTAGCTGCAACTGCTTGTGAATTTCAAGATACCAAGCATGGAGTTCCATCTTGGTCATCTCATCCAAAGCGCTAAAGGCCTCATCCAAGAGAAAGAGCTTGTGCCCGAAAAGGTAAGTTCGAAGCAAGGCTACACGCTGACGCATCCCACCACTGAGTTCATGAGGGTATTTATCTCTTACAGCTGTCAACTGGAAGGTCGCAAGAATTTCATCCGCGCGGGCAATGGCTTCCGCCTTATCCACTTTTTGAATCAAGAGAGGAAGAATGATATTACCAAGCACCGTCTTGTGCTCCAAGAGCAGATCCTTTTGCAACATATAACTCACGCGCCCCTTGGGATTTTCTTCACCATCAAGGACAATTCTCCCTGACTGAACTTCTAAAATCCCCGCAATTAAGTTGAAAAGCGTAGTCTTACCAACACCACTTGGGCCTAGGATGGAAACCACTTCGCCTGAAGTCACCTGCAGGTTGATGTCCTCTAAAATCCTCTCTTGACCATAGGCATAACTGACGTGTTCTAGTCTAATTTCTGTCATTATTTCACAAATTCGTTGGTGAAGCCTTTGTCTGTCAAGTCTTCTTTAAGGATACCATTTTCTTTATCCCATTTGTAGAAGGCATTCCAGCGAGCTGCATCAAATTGACCCCATTTTTCCTTGTCGCTTGCGTATTCTTTTGACAAGTATTTTTGAGATTCGATAACAAAGTCACGTTTTTCCTTGAGTTCAGGTGCATTTTTGATGAGGATATCAGCTGCTTCTTCTGGATGCTCCATAGCATATTGGTAGCCTTTTTTGATAGCTTGGATGACTTTACGAGCTTCTTCTTTATTATCTTTCAAATAGTCGTTGTTTGCGATGATGACTGGTGAATAGTAGTCAAATTCTTTAACGTAGTCTTTCAAGTACATGAAATTAGCATCTACACCTTGAGATTTGGCAAGGATACCATCCCAACCGTAGTAAATCCAAGCAGCGTCAAAGACGCCATTGGCAATCGGTGTGATCGAGTTTGAGTCGTTGTTTGGTACTTTTTCAACCTTCTCAAAGTCTCCGCCTTGTGATTCTACCAAGGTTTTCAACATAGCAAGTTCAGTTGGGTCATTCCAAGTTCCGTATTTCTTACCAACCAAGTCCTTTGGACTAGCTACATTATCAGATTTTCGAGAGATAATTCCAGATGTATTGTGTTCTACGATAGCTGCAACGGCAGTAATTCCTGCCCCTTTTTCCAATTTTTTAGCCATGTAGTCTTGGAAATAAACTGCAAATGGTGCCTTTCCGTTGATAACCAAGTCAGAAGAACTTTCTTCTGGTGGCAATTTCAAATCAACATCCACTCCAGCTTCTTTGAAATAACCTTTTTCCTTGGCAACATAAAGCCCTGTGTGGTTGGTATTTGGTGTCCAGTCTAGGATAAAGTCAACCTTCTTAAGTTCTGCCTCTTTGTTGTCTTTAGAAGCAGTTCCTTGACCACAGGCCACAAGCACAACAGCTACAAGAGCTGTTACAAGCGTTAAAAACACTTTCCATGTTTTCTTCATTTCAATTTCCTCTTTTCTTTTTCAGAAACATTCTAATTCTACGAACGTTTCCATTTAATAACATATTTCTCGCTGATATCGACCAACTTCATACCCAGAAGGCTGATAATCGATACCAGAATAATAATAGCAAACATGGTATCATACTGAAACAGTTTCTTGGACTGAATCATGTAGACACCTAGTCCTTCAAATCCTCCCAACCACTCAGATACCACGGTTGTGATAAAGGCATAGGAGACACTGACCCTCAGACCTGCATAAAAGTAAGGCAGACTGACTGGAATTTTAAAATGCCACAGGATTTGCCAAGGCTTGGCCCGCATCAGACTAAACAAGGTCAACATATCCTTGTCACAATGCCTAAAACCGTCCAAAATACTAACGATGATAGGAAAAGTTGTCGTCAAAATAATCAAGACAATCTTGGGCAGAATCCCATAACCTAGCCACAAGACCAAGATAGGAGCTATAGCAATGGTCGGAATGGTCTGAACGACCACCATCATAGGGTAAATCAAGTCATTGAACCAAGTCAAACTGTCCATGAGCACAGCCATGAGACAGGCAATCAAGACTCCCAAAATTAGACCTAGCAAAGCCACTCTCAAGGTCGCCCAGCTATGGTACCAGAGAAATTCTCTATCACGAACAAAGGCCTGAAGAATTTCAAAAGGTGTCGGCAGGATAAACTTGGGGAGAAGTTTAAGAAAACCTGCTAACTGCCAGATTGACAAGACCCCCAGAAAGCCCAATAGACTAATGTGTCGTCTCAGTATACTTTTCAAGTTTCTCATCAATACTTAAAATCTCTCCTACATTTATTTTGACATTGGCAAAGACATTATCTGCCTCCTGCCCTGCCACTTCCAGCGCTTCTTTGAGAATGCGCATGAGCTCATCAAACTCCCCTTCCAAGACCGTTTCAAATGGTGTCACCACTATGGTCACTTCTTGAGCTTGTAGATAAGCAATGACTTGATCGATAACAGCAATCCGATCAATCCCCTGTGCTAGGGGTAAAACTTGCAAGGCGATGCTTGCTTTCATAAAAACCTCCTCTTCTCGTTTTCCTTTGACAAAAAGAAAAACCTTTACCATATATGGAAAAGGTCAAGAATAGACTAAGTATCGTTCCCTCCGCTGGCATTACCCAGATCAGGTGCGGTCGAAGTTTAACACTTCCTCTCAGACTGTACACAGACTCCCATATATTATATGGATATATGATAGCGCAAATTAAGAAAAATGTCAAGGAAACTGCTTACAGAAAAGAGCAGGAAACATTTCCTACTCCAATTTTCTATACTCGTTCTCCATCACTGTTTACTCTGTAGCCATCCACCGCCGTATTAACAGCTAAGACACCTGAAGAGTAAGAATAATACCACTTACCAGAAACTTGATACCAGCCTGTTTTCATTGCCCCTGAACTATCCAGATAATACCACGAGCCATTTTCCTTTAACCAGCCTGTCTGCATTTCACCAGATGATTTCAAATAATACCAGCTAGAACCATCTTTCAACCATCCCGTTGATTTAGACCCATTTGATTTAAAATGATACCAACTACCATTTATTTTCTTCCAACCGACAGTCGATCCATTATTTGAGCTATAATTAGAGCTATTCCCTGATTGGTTCTGATAATTTTGTGAAGAAGTCACTCCCTCTAGCTGGATATAACGACGACTTCCGTTATAAGCTGTATAACTCAACCACTTGTATCCATCTTTTTCGAGAATTTGATCATAATGAACCTTCTCCCCAGGATAATAGTAATCAATCGCAGTTGCGCTAGCTAGTGGCTGATTTTTGATAGCAGACTTAGACTTGAAATAATGTGTTCCTCCTGTTGAAACTGAGGTTTGACTATTCCCAACACTGCCACCAGCTAAATCTTTAAAATGAATAAATCCTGTCATCGTATTTGCTTTTATAATTCGTTTATTATAGGCTTCTGTATAACCATAGTTATATTCCTCGATCTCAATCTGATCTCCCATTACATTTGACACCCAGGCAACATGCCCATAAGTTCCTGCAGTAGACCAAGCAATAGAGCCAATCGCTGGTCTATTATCGACACGATAACCTTCACGACGAGCACGATAGCCCCATTCATTCGCATTTCCATAAGCCCTTGGAATCTCAAAACCATTGACATTACTCAAACGAAAGGCTGCAAAAGAAGTACACTGACGAGAATACATGCGCCACTGATCAATCTCCTGGCTCCCATTTTTATAATAAACAGGATAATCATCTCCACGCGCAATCGATCCATTTCCTCCAGAATAGGCATATACACTATCACTCGCTGCTAACATCAATCCTACTACTAAAAAAGGAACAACCTTTTTAGCTGATTTTCTGAAAGAAAACCTTGTCTCTGTTACTTTAAACGGTAAAATTTTCATTCTTCCTCCTTGAAAATAATATAAATCGAAGATTACCTTCACTTAAACTATTCGGAGAAAAAAGAAAAAGTGAGAAAATTTCTCACTTTAGTCCAGATAATGAATTAGATTTTTTTCTGTAAGGATATCTGAGTAAGTAAAGGATTCAACGTAAACATTAGCCTGTTTATCTCCTTCCACATTCCCAAATTCCACAATAAATAGGGATGGATAAACTTCAATTAACTTACCCAATCTATTTTTTTGACGCTTACGCCCATTTTCCAAGGTCATTTCAATTACATGACCCTCATGTGCCTTGATTTCCTCTTTGATTTTTTTCATCTTAGCTACATCTGTAAATGCATCTGTCATTTTATGCCTCCCTTTTTGAGATACTTGAAAATTTATTGTATTCTTTTTGGAAAATCAATTCCACTGTTCCACGAGCTCCACTACGGTTTTTCTCGATAATAACTTCCACCTTATTATTTGGGATACCGTCCTCTTCTTCACCACCACGCTCATAGTAATCGTCACGATAGAGAAAAGCTACGATATCAGCATCTTGCTCAATAGACCCAGATTCACGAATATCAGACAAGACTGGTCTTTTATCCTGACGTTGTTCTACACCACGAGAAAGCTGACTTAGAGCAATTACTGGAACTTTCAGTTCTTTTGCTAGGATTTTCAACTGACGTGAAATTTCTGAAACTTCTTGTTGGCGGTTTTCTCGCCCAGTTCCCGTGATAAGCTGCAAGTAATCTATCAAAATCAAACCAAGATTACCCGTTTCTTGAGCAAGTTTGCGTGAGCGAGAACGAATTTCCGTGATTCGAATCCCTGGCGTATCATCGATATAGATACTCGCGTTGGCTAGATTCCCTTGAGCAATGGTATACTTTTGCCATTCCTCATCAGTCAATTGCCCCGTACGGATAGAATGGGATTCCACCAAACCTTCTGCCGCCAACATACGATCCACTAGACTTTCCGCACCCATTTCCAGTGAAAAAATAGCAACCGTTTTGTCCAACTTGGTCCCAATATTCTGAGCAATATTCAAGGCAAAGGCTGTCTTACCAACCGCCGGACGAGCTGCTAAGATAATCAACTCCTCCTCATGAAGACCAGTCGTCATATGATCTAAATCACGATAGCCTGTCGCAATACCTGTAATATCAGTCGTTTGCTGCGAGCGAGCTTCCAGATTTCCAAAGTTGATATTCAACACATCTCGAATGTTCTTAAATCCACTTCGATTAGCATTTTCACTGACATCAATCAGGCCTTTTTCTGCCTGAGCAATGATTTCATCAGCTGGTTGCGAAGCCTCGTAAGCTTGATTGACAGACTCTGTCAACTTGGAGATTAATCGCCGTAGCATTGCTTTTTCTGCAACAATCTTAGCATAGTACTCCGCATTAGCAGAAGTTGGCACAGAATTGACAATCTCAACCAAGTAAGACAAGCCACCAATATTCTGTAAATCACCTTGATTATCAAGAATGGTACGAACCGTTGTTGCATCTATAGCATCGCCACGATCGGATAAATCAACCATAGCTTGGAAAATCAAACGATGGGCATACTTAAAAAAGTCCCGAGACTCAATATATTCTCGCACAAAAACAAGTTTACTCTCATCAATAAAGATAGCCCCCAAAACAGATTGCTCAGCTAAGATATCTTGAGGTTGTACTCGTAACTCTTCTACTTCTGCCATCAGACTTCCCTTCCTTTTACAATCTTGTCAAGAAGGTGTAAACTTATCCTTCTTTCACACGAAGATTGATTACACTTGTGATATCTTGATAGATTTTCACTGGCACATCAATCAAACCAACCGCTCGAATCGGAGCTTGTACTTGAATATGACGTTTATCAATCTTAATTCCAAATTGCTTTTGCAATTCTTCTGCAATCTTCTTATTGGTAATAGAACCAAAGGTACGGCCATCTGGACCAACCTTTTCAACAAATTCTACAATAGTTTCCTCTGATTCAAGTTGGGCTTTAATTGCTTTTGCTTCTGCAATCATCTCAGCGTGGGCTTTCTCTTCGGATTTTTGTTTACCACGAAGTTCACCTACAGCTTGAGCAGTCGCTTCTTTTGCTAGGTTCTTTTTGATAAGAAAGTTTTGCGCATACCCTGTTGGTACTTCCTTAATTTCGCCTTTTTTACCTTTTCCTTTAACATCTGCTAAAAAGATTACTTTCATTCTTCTTTCTCCTTTTCCTTTATTTCATTTAATACAATTTCTGTCAGTTTTTCACCTGCTTCCGACAAGGTTAAATCCTTAATTTGAGCTGCTGCCAAATTAAAGTGACCTCCACCGCCTAACTCTTCCATAATCCGTTGTACATTCAGTTTACTACGACTTCGAGCTGAGATAGAGATAAATCCTTGTGTATTTTTCGCAAGAACAAAACTCGCTTCAATACCTGACATAGCTAACATGGCATCTGCTGCCTTACTAATAACAACTGTATCATAGCATTTCGTGTCCTTAGCCTCTGCTATTAGTACATCTGAACCTAATTTACGCCCCTGTAAAATCAGTTCATTGACCTCACGATATTCTTCAAAATCTGTCGCAGCGATTTCTTGGATAGCAATACTATCACTTCCTCTCGTTCTGAGATAGCTAGCAACATCAAATGTCCGACTAGTCACTCGTGAGGTGAAATTTTTAGTATCCAGCATCATACCAGCCATCAAGACACTTGCTTGCATACGACTCAAACGATTTTTCTTAGAATTCTGGAACTGAATCAATTCCGTTACCAACTCACTGGCACTGCTTGCACCACTTTCGATATAAGTGATAACTGCATTGTCTGGGAAATCCTGATCCCTTCTATGGTGGTCAATAACGATGGTCTGTGTAAATAAATCATAAAAATCTTTTGATAATGTTAAGGCTGTCTTTGAATGGTCTACAAGAATCAACAAAGAACGATTGGTCACCATCCCCATTGCATCCTTAACAGACAACAACTTCGTAACTCCTTCTTTTTCTAAGAATGAAACAGCTCGTTCAATATCTGGAGACATTTGTTCTTCATCATAAAGAGCATAGCTATTTTCAATCACATTGCTGGCAAACAACTGCATACCTACAGCAGAGCCCAAGGCATCCATATCTAAATTTCTATGTCCAACTACAAACACGTGATCCACACTACGAATCTTATCAGATATGGCTGTCATCATTGATCGAGTACGGGTACGAGTGCGCTTGATGGACGCAGCCGACCCACCGCCAAAGTAGACTGGATTTTTCGTTTCATCATTCTCCTTGACAACCACCTGGTCGCCACCACGTACTTCAGCCAAGTTCAAGTTGAGCAAAGCAACTTTCCCTATTTCATCATGATTTCCATCGCCATAAGAAAATCCCATACTTAAGGTCAAGGGCAACTGTCTCTGTTTCGATTCTTCTCTGAAAGCATCAATAACAGAAAATTTATCATTCATCAAGCCCTCAAGCACCGTGTAGTCAGTAAATAGATAAAATCGATCCATACTTACCCGACGAGAAAACATCATGTATTTTTCTGAAAACTCTGATATAAAATTAGCTACAAAACTATTGATTTGACTAATATCTGACTCAGAAGTTGCATCCTCCAAATCATCATAATTATCCACAGAGACAATCCCAATCACTGGTCGACTTGTTACCAATTCATCTGTTATGGCTTGTTCCCTGGATACATCTACAAAATACAAAACACCGGAAGAAGCATCCATATGAACAGCATAACGCTTCTCACCCAGCTTAGCATAAGTAGACGGATTTCCTACTGAAGCCTTGATAATCGTTTGAACAGCTTCCAAATCAAAATCGCCATCTTCCTTGGTCAAAATCAATTCAGCATAGGGATTAAACCACTCAACCTCTCCAGAAGATAAATTCAATTTCATAACACCTACAGGCATCTGTTCCAATAGAGATGTCAAACTTTCTTCCGCTTGGTGGTTTACATACTGTATCTGTTCTACATCGCTCCTTGTATAATGCACTCTCAGTTTCTTAAATAAAAAAACATAGCCTCCTACAAAAAGAAACAAAATTAAAACCGTCAACAGATTATTATTAACAAAAATAATGAAAGTGGATAAGACTCCAAACGCAACCAATCCTACTAGAATAGGAAAAATTGGACTTACATAAAATTTTTTCATTCCAAACCTCTTGGCACCCATTATACCATAATACCCCTCAAAAAGCGACTTTTTAAAAGTGTAATCAGTAATTCTATCAATTATAAGAAAAAGGAGGTTTACAATTCAGTAAACCTACCTTTACACATATTGAAATTAAGATTCTTTAACCTCTAACAAACCAATTTCGCCATCTTCACGACGATAAATCACATTAGTTGTTTGATCTTCAACATCCACATAGATAAAGAAATCATGTCCCAACAAATCCATCTGTAGAATAGCTTCTTCCAAATCCATTGGTTTTAAATCAATTTGTTTTGAACGAACAACTCTAGATTGGACAACATTTGGATCTTCCACCAAAGCATCTGTAAATAATTGACTAGTTGCTACCTTATTTTTATTTTTACGCTCGATTTTTGTTTTATTTTTACGAATCTGACGTTCAATTTTATCGGTTACAAGGTCAATTGAACCATACATATCTTGAGACACATCTTCTGCACGGAGAGTAATAGATCCAAGCGGAATCGTTACTTCCACTTTAGCTGTTTTTTCACGATAAACTTTTAAGTTAATTCGGGCATCCAACTCTTGTTCTGGCTGGAAGTACTTTTCGATCTTTTCGAGTTTAGAAACTACATAATCACGAATTGCTTCTGTTACTTCTAGGTTTTCACCACGGATACTATATTTAATCATATGAATACCTTCTTTCTAAACATTTTTGTTTTTATAATTTCATTATAACGCTTTCATTCTATTTTTGCAAATTTTTTCCTCATCTTACAAGGGAAAATGTTTTTACATCCTTAGCACCAGCTTCTTCCAACAGTTTCTTCACACGATTTATAGTTGCTCCTGTAGTATAGATATCATCTATAAGTAGGATTTTTTTAGGAATAGTGACTCCACTTTTAATAAAGAAAGGAAGTTCTGTCCCCAAGCGCTCTGAACGATTTTTAGAAGAACTGGCTCTCTCTTCTCTTTTCCCTAGTAAATCCAGATACGAAAAACCTGCTGCCTCTACCAAGCCCTCAACCTGATTAAATCCTCTGTCAAGCAATCTTTCAGGGCTTAGGGGAATTACGACAAATCTATACTCTTTGTACTTTTTCAACTCCTCACTTAAAAATGAAGCGAACACTTTTCTTAAAAGGAAGTCTCCGTCAAACTTATACCGACTGAAAAAATCCTTCATAGCTTGATTGTAAGTAAAAATCGCTCTATGACTAACCTCAACTCCTTCTTTACACCAAAATTGACAGTCTTGACACTTCGTTGACAAACCTGTTTTCATACAATTTGGACAGTTCTCTTCCCCAATCCTCTCAAAAGTAGAATCACAATCTAAACAAAGACAGGAGGCATCATTCTTCAGAAGTAAGAGACTACTAAAAGTTAAAACAGTCTTCATAGTCTGCCCACATAACAAGCACTTCATAGACCAGCCTCCTTATTCATCATCTGAATTTCCTTAATCGCCTTCTTGATTGAATCATTTAATCCATCATGGAAGAAAAGCAAATCTCCTGTCGGTCTATCCATGCTTCGTCCAACTCGTCCACCAATTTGAATCAAACTAGACTTGGTAAACAAACGATGATTGGCCTCTACTACGAAAACATCAACACAAGGGAAGGTAACTCCACGCTCCAAGATTGTCGTACTGATAAGTATTGTCAGTTCTCCATCTCGAAAAGCTTGTACCTGCTCTAATCGATCCTCTGTTACAGAAGATACAAAGCCAATTTTCTCATTTGGAAATTGCTCCTGTAAGATTTCTTTTAATTGCTCCCCTTTCTTAATTTCTGAAGCAAAAATGAGTAACGGATAAGCTGTCTTTCTCTGCTTCTCAATATAGGACTTTAACTTTGGTGACAACCGATTTTTCTCTAAACAGTGATTAAAATCCGATAACCAGACAGGTTTAGGAATAATCAACGGATTTCCATGAAACCGTCTTGGCAAACTCAATCGTTTTAGTTCTCCTATGCGAACCTTCCTATCTAACTCATCAGTCGAAGTCGCTGTTAAAAAGATTCTCAATCCATTCTCCTTTACACTATTCTTGACAGCGTGGTAAAGCGTGGGATTGTCAACATAAGGAAAAGCATCTACTTCATCCACTATCAGCAAATCAAAAGCTTGATAAAATTTCAATAACTGATGGGTCGTCGCAACAACTAGTGGTGTTCGAAAATACGGCTTTGATTCTCCGTGTAGAAGGGCTATCTCGCAAGCAAAATCATCTTGCAAGCGTTTGTATAGCTCCAAACAAACATCTATGCGAGGACTGGACAAACACACTGCACCACCCCTATTAATCACCTTAGCCACAACGTGATAAATCATTTCTGTCTTTCCAGCCCCTGTCACCGCATGTACTAAGGTTGGCTCATGCTTGTCTACTGCTTGAAGCAGTCCCTCTGACACCTTCTCTTGAAAAGGAGTTAATTGACCACGCCATTTAAGAACATCTTGCTTCGGAAAATCCTCCTGTGGAAAATAGTATAAAGCTTGATCACTCCTGACTCGCTTCATCAGTAAACACTCCCTACAATAGTAAGCACCGATGGGCAAATACCATTCATCTAAAATAGCACTATTACAACGTTGACAGAAAAGTTTCCCTTTCTCCTTTCTCATTGCTGGAAGTTTCTCCGCCAACTGACGTTCTTCTTCTGTTAATTCATTCTCCGTAAACAAACGACCGAGATAATTTGGATTTACTTTCATACTTCTTTATTCGTAAAAACTAGCACTTTAGATGATTTTTTAGTACAATTAAATCATGGAATTTAGAACAATTAAAGAGGACGGTCAAGTCCAAGAAGAAATCAAAAAATCACGCTTTATCTGTCATGCCAAGCGTGTTTATAGCGAAGAAGAGGCTCGTGACTTCATTACCACCATCAAAAAAGAACACTACAAAGCGACGCATAACTGCTCGGCCTTTATTATTGGAGAACGTAGTGAAATCAAACGTACAAGTGATGATGGTGAGCCCAGTGGGACTGCTGGCGTTCCCATGCTTGGGGTACTAGAAAATCACAATCTTACCAATGTCTGTGTGGTAGTGACACGCTACTTTGGTGGTATTAAACTAGGCGCTGGAGGACTGATTCGTGCTTACGCCGGCAGTGTTGCCTTAGCTGTCAAAGAAATTGGTATTATTGAAATAAAAGAACAGGCTGGCATTGCTATTCAAATGTCTTACGCTCAATACCAAGAGTACAGTAACTTTCTTAAGGAACATGAGCTCATGGAGCTAGATACAAACTTTACAGATCAAGTCGATACGATGATTTATGTTGATAAAGAAGAAAAAGAAACTATTAAAGCTGCACTTGTGGAGTTTTTTAATGGAAAAGTCACTTTAACTGACCAAGGTTTACGCGAAATTGAGGTTCCTGTAAACCTAGTGTAAACAATAGATAATACAGTGTTTCACTGATATTTCCACCGCTACTTTAATTAGCAAAATAAAAAGATGCGTACCAAAATATACTAGAAAATGAAGCAATTCAAAAAGAAAACTGATAACTTTCTTCTTTACACCTATTTACTAAAATTAACTTATCACAATCGCTTAAAAATTAATGGCTTAGACCTGTGATATAAAAAAATCCTATCGCTCCGATAGGATTTCTATATTTTACAAATGGTATAGTTAGCGTTATACTAGAAATATCTTATACAAAGAGGTATTCATATGTCTATTTATAACAACATTACTGAACTAATCGGTCAAACTCCGATTGTTAAACTCAACAACATTGTGCCAGAAGGTGCTGCAGATGTCTATGTAAAACTTGAAGCATTTAACCCTGGTTCTTCTGTAAAAGACCGTATTGCTCTTAGCATGATTGAAAAAGCTGAACAAGACGGTATTCTGAAACCTGGTTCTACTATTGTTGAAGCAACAAGTGGAAACACTGGTATTGGACTTTCATGGGTAGGGGCTGCTAAAGGGTATAAAGTTGTTATCGTTATGCCTGAAACTATGAGTGTGGAACGACGTAAGATTATCCAAGCCTATGGTGCTGAACTCGTCCTTACGCCTGGTAGCGAAGGAATGAAAGGTGCTATTGCTAAGGCTCAAGAAATCGCTGCTGAACGTGATGGTTTCCTTCCTCTTCAATTTGACAACCCAGCAAATCCAGAAGTACACGAAAGAACAACAGGAGCTGAAATACTAGCTGCTTTCGGTAAAGATGGACTAGATGCCTTTGTTGCTGGAGTGGGTACCGGTGGAACGATTTCTGGTGTTTCTCATGCACTCAAATCAGTAAATTCAAACATTCAAGTTTATGCAGTGGAAGCTGATGAATCTGCTATTCTATCTGGTGAAAAACCTGGTCCTCACAAAATTCAAGGTATATCAGCTGGATTTATTCCTGATACACTTGATACTAAAGCCTATGATGGTATCGTTCGTGTAACATCAGATGATGCTCTTGCACTCGGACGTGAAATTGGTGGAAAAGAAGGCTTCCTTGTAGGGATTTCTTCAGCTGCAGCTATCTACGGAGCCATCGAGATTGCCAAAAAATTAGGTACAGGTAAAAAAGTCCTTGCTCTAGCACCAGATAACGGTGAACGTTATCTCTCTACAGCACTCTATGAATTTGAAGTTTAGTCTCCTAAATGCACTTAGCCCTTATTATAGGGCTTTTTATTTTTACCTTAAAAATAGGAAGCTCTCCCTATAAGGATCGACTGCATAGAAAAAAGGAAGCAAATTTACTTCCTTTCTATTATTAGTTATTCAAGGCTGCTGCCATTGTAGCTGCAACTTCTGCTTCAAAGTCGTTTGCAGCTTTTTCGATACCTTCACCAACTTCAAAGCGAGCGAACTCAACTACTGAAGCGTTAACTGATTCAAGATATGCTTCAACTGTCTTGCTGTCATCCATGATGTAAACTTGTGCAAGAAGTGTGTAAGCTTGGTCAACTTTAGTATTGTCAAGCATGAAGCGATCCATTTTACCTGGGATGATTTTATCCCAGATTTTTTCTGGTTTGCCTTCTGCAGCCAATTCAGCTTTGATAGCTTCTTCAGCTTGAGCAATCACTTCATCAGTCAATTGAGATTTTGATCCATACTTCAAGTGTGGAAGAGCTGGTTTGTTAACCATTGCACGGCTTTCGTTGTCTTGGTCGATAACGTGGTTCAATTGTGCCAACTCATCTTTAACAAATTGCTCATCCAATTCTTTGTATGAAAGAACTGTTGGTTTCATAGCAGCGATGTGCATTGAAATTTGTTTAGCAAGTGCTTCGTCTCCACCTTCGATTACAGAGATAACACCGATACGTCCACCGTTATGTTGGTATGCTCCAAAGTGTTGTGCGTCTGTTTTTTCAATCAATGCAAAGCGACGGAATGAGATTTTTTCTCCGATAGTTGCTGTTGCAGATACGTATGCAGCTTCAAGAGTTTCACCTGAAGGCATTGTCAAAGCAAGAGCTTCTTCGTTGTTAGCTGGTTTTCCTTCAACGATTGCTTTAGCTGTTGCGTTTACCAACTCAACAAATTGAGCGTTTTTCGCAACGAAGTCAGTTTCAGCATTTACTTCAACAACTGCTGCAATGTTACCATCAACATAAACACCAGTCAAACCTTCTGCAGCAACACGGTCAGCTTTCTTAGCTGCTTTTGCCATACCTTTTTCGCGAAGCAATTCAATCGCTTTTTCGATATCGCCTTCCACTTCAACCAATGCTTTTTTAGCGTCCATAACACCAGCACCAGATTTTTCACGCAACTCTTTAACAAGTTTAGCTGTAATTTCTGCCATTTTGATTCTCCTATATTTTTTAAAAATAGGAGAGCCGGGCTAAGCCCCGCCCTCCTAGGTAATTACTATTTATTATGAATTAAGCGTTGTCGCCTTCTACAACTTCAACGATTTCTTCAATTGAATCTACTTGAGTTTCTGAAGCTGCAAATTCTGCTTCAACTGCTACTGCATCCTCACCTTGACGTCCTTCGATGATAGCGTCAGCCAATTTAGCTGTAATCAATTTAACAGCGCGGATAGCATCATCGTTAGCTGGGATGATTACATCGATATCATCTGGATCAGTGTTTGTGTCAACCATCGCTACAACTGGGATTCCCAATTTCTTAGCTTCTTTAACAGCGATTTGCTCTTTATGTGGGTCAACTACGTACATCACATCTGGAATACGAGGCATATCTTCGATACCACCCAAGAATTTTTCAAGACGTGCACGTTGTTTGTTAAGAAGTGCAACTTCTTTCTTAGGAAGAACTTCAAAAGTTCCATCTTCTTCCATACGTTTGATTTCTTTCAAACGAGCGATACGTTTTTGGATTGTTCCCCAGTTTGTAAGAGTTCCACCCAACCAACGGTGGTTGATGAAGTATTGACCTGAACGTACTGCTTCTTCAGCAACTGCATCAGCTGCTTGTTTCTTAGTACCAACGAACAATACAACTGCATCGTTAGCTGCTGCATCACGCATGAAGTCGTATGCTTGGTCAGCGTATTTTACAGTTTGTTGCAAGTCGATAACGTGGATTCCGTTACGCTCTGTAAAGATGTATTTAGCCATCTTAGGGTTCCAGCGACGAGTTTGGTGACCAAAGTGTACACCAGCCTCAAGAAGTTGTTTCATTGAAATTACTGCCATGAGTATTTCTCCTTTTTGTTTTTTTCCTCTTCTTGACTTCAACTCGCAAAACGACCCAAGGGCAACTGCTTCACAATTCATCAAGAATGAGTATTATCGTTCACACGACAATTTTTATTCTACCATACTTTTTCGATATTTTCAAGCTATTTTGATATAATTTTTAATAGGGATTGTCACGGTAAAACCTGAAAAGAGGGCTCTATTCGAGTCCCTCTCTCTAATTAGTCTGCATAAATATATGTCACAAAACCTTCAGAAGTCGTTGTTGGATTAAACCATCCACGGTGGTTTCCAAGTGTGCGATTACCTGCATAGTTTGATTCTGATACTTGGATACGTGTTGTTGATTCAACAGCTGTAACAACCGCTACGTGTCCATATCCACCATCGTTCCAACATGCAATTGCTCCAACTTGAGGTGTCGATCCTGTACGGAATCCTGCTGCAGCTGCACTTGTAGCCCACTGTGCTCCATTACCCCAGTAGTCTCCAGCCCAAGGTGCCAAGGTTTTTACTCCCCATGTACATTCACCAATTGGATAAGTTGAGGCATTTGTGTTATATGTTGGACGTACTTTAGCCTGAACAGGTGCTACTGCAGATTCAGATACTGCTTGTACCTGTGCTGTTAGGTTTGTATTACCTGAAGCAAGTACTGATTGTTGTTGGCTAGCTTGTTTTTCTTTATAAGCTGCTTCTGCTGCCGCAGCTGCACGAGCCTCTGCCTCAGCTGCTGCTTTTTGCTCTAATAGACTTGCTTTTTCCCCTTCAGCTGTCGCTTTCTCAGCAGCAAGACTTAATTCAGCAGCTTTTAGTTCTGCCTGTTTAGTAGTCAATGCTTGAGCATCATCTGCCAATTTTTGTTGATTAGCAATTACAGTATTGATTGCATCATTGTTTGCTACTTGCTTTTCAGAAATAGCTTTCTTATCTGCCTTTTGTTGTTCCAACATTTTGTTGTTCGCAGATACGATTTCACTCATTGCAGCAACACGTGAAATAGCTTCTGTAATTGATTTTGAGTTTACAATCGTATTGATGTAGCTAGTTGCAGCTCCATTTGTTTGAGCACTACGAGCTTGTTTTTCTAAAGATTGGTTACGAGAAACAATGTTTTTAGAAAGTTCTGTAATCTCACCCTCGAGTTTCTTAGATTCTGCTTGTAATCTATCATTTTCAGATTGCAAGTTAGATTGCTCTGCTTGAATAGCAGATACTTGTTCCTGAATTTGATCAACTTGTTTTTGTGCTTCTTCTTGTTGTGCTGTTAAGTTACTAATTTTATTATCTTGAGCAGCAATTTTGTCATCAGTTGTTTCTGCATGGGCAGTCGTCAATACTGCTGCCTGGGAAACCATTACTGTACTTAATAAAAGCGAGGCTAAGATTTTTTTCTTCATGGTTAATAAATACTCCTTCTGTTTAAGACAATACTAGTATACCAAAAAAAACTCCAATAAATATTACGCCTTTGTTACATTTATATGTCGTTCTTATAGATAATATTTTTCAAAAACAAATTGAAAAACAGTAATCCATAAAAAATTTAAAATCATCGTCGGTACCAAGCTATAGACTATAAAAATCGACATGTTATCCACTGTCAGCCCTACCATAAAAGCCAAAAGATAACTACCCATTTCAAACAGGAAGGTCAGGACAATCATAGAGAGCATTCGTGTCCAACGATTCAACAAAATAACACTATTCAATTTATGAAGAAAGGCTCCCAATAAGATAAATAAGAGAGTTGCAATCCCTATTAGATGGAAAAAGTAGATATCATAAACCAAGCCCACCATAAAACAATAGACTAGGTAGAAATACTCTGATACTTCTATTGTCTCAAATAAGAGAAATAGAAAAAGAAAATGACTAGCCAAATGTACATGGGGGAAAAATGAGCCCAGAAGCTGGCTAATATGGGCATCAATTAGAACAAAGAAAGGGAGCAATAAAAACACTCCAACCCGCTTCAACTGTCTCATTATGAATTCCCCACTAATTCTATCACATCCACATTATGAGTATCTGCGCTCAATTTAACAGTTACTTCTCGTGTCAAATAGTCTGTACTGTGCATTGTGGCAACCACTTCACCAACAGGAATATCCGCAACGTTAAAGTTTCCTAATCCACCCGTTGTCACCTTATCGCCTGCACTAATATCGCTATTGCTATTTAATTGGCTAATTTTAAGAACTTCATTTTCCTTGTCGTAGCCAACAATAATTCCATAAATTGTGGTAGTGCCGTGTTGAATTTTAACAGAAATCTTATCAGTATTTTCTGTGTTTGTCAGAAGGTTGACCATAGTAGAGTTGTCCTCCACTTTTGAAACACTCCCAATCAAGCCACCATTTGCAATAGCTAACATGTTCTCAGAAGCCCCTTTTGATCTACCTGCATCTAAGGTCAACTCCTGTTTCCAAGATACCGGAGAACGCATAATAACATCTGCTGCTAAAGTCTTTGTGGCTTGCAATTTAGACCTCATATCAAGCAATTGGCGCAATTGTTCATTTTCTGTCTTTAAACTTTCCGCCTCATTTGATTTAACTTCTAACTGGTAAATCTGTTTCTTCAAACTTTCATTTTCATTATATGTTCGTGTCAAATGAGCCAGATCTGATTTGACAGAATCAAACCACCGAAAAGGTTTTTGCACAACCCTATCAACCAATGAGATTCCATCTCCTAATTTTGTCACAATTGTACTTGAATAAGTCGTCGCTAAGAGAGCTGACACAAGCAGAACAGTGACAAAAACAATAATGACATATTTTGATTTTTTAAAACGGTTCATATCCCTACCTTTATATCAAGAACTGTTACAGTAACTTTTAATCAATTCTTTAAATGCTACTAAGATTTTAAGAAAAATAAGCAACAACCAAGTACGAGAATAACAAGAATGGTCAGCGTATCCTTTCGAGTCCATTTCAATTGTCGGTATTGACTTCTACCTTTTCCACCCTGATAACCACGCGCTTCCATGGCGATAGCCAAGGAATCTGCACGTTTTAAACTTGTCGCAAAAAGAGGAATCAAAATGGGAATCATCGCCTTTACTTTTTGAACGATGCTTCCTTCACCAAAATCCACTCCACGTGCTTTCTGCGCATTCATAATCCGCGTCGTATCATCCATCAATGTTGGAACAAAACGTAGACTCATGGACAGCATCAATCCAATTTCATGAACTGGAACTTTCACACGCTTTAAAGGCGCTAACAAAGCTTCGACAGCTGATGCCAAACTTAAGGGCATGGTTGTTAAGGTTAACAAAGTTGAAAAGAAAATAATCAATACAAAGCGACAAAAAATAATTCCAGCTTGTTGCAAAGCATAATCCGTGATTCTCACAAACGAAAACTCAAATAAAACATTCCCATTAGAAATGAAAAACAGTTGAAAAATAGTTGTGAAGGCAATCAAGAAAAACATAGACTTCAAGCCCTGAATAAAAAATGAAAGAGATACTCCTGACAAGGCAATAAATATCCCTGTCGCTATAAAAAGAATTAAATTTGTCATGGGATTATTAGCCCAAAAAACGATCAAAATTAGTAGCATCATAGCCAGCAATTTGCTACGTGGATCCAATCGGTGAACAATCGAATCCCCTGGGATATAACGCCCCAAAATCATACTATCCATTTAGCGACTCCTTGAACTCCTCTATCTTAATCGGTAATCGTTTAAATGACACACCTCTATCAGCCAATCGTTTACAAAAGGCCGTAATTTTAGGTACTCCCAACTGCACTTCTTCCATAAAGACAACATCTTGAAAGACATCACTTGGCTTACCACCCTTAACTAGACGTCCCTTTTCCATCACATAGACTTGATTCGCATATTCAGCAACATCATCCATCAAATGCGTTACCAAGACAATGGTCATCCCTGACTGGTGGAGTTTTTTGAACAAATTCATCAACTCTTTTCTACCCAGAGGATCCAGGCCTGCTGTGGGTTCATCTAAGACTAATACAGCTGGCTCCATGGCAAGTATGCCTGCAATGGCCACACGTCTCATTTGTCCCCCTGACAACTCAAACGGACTGCGATTTAAAAGTGATTCATCAATTCCAACCAGAGCCAGTTTCTCACGCGCAATCTTCTCCGCATCTTCTTCAGAAACTCCAAAATTTTGCGGTCCAAAAGCAACGTCCTTCAAAACCGTTTCTTCAAAAATCTGATTTTCAGCAAACTGAAATACCAAGCCAACTTGTTTTCTAATTTGACGAATATCTTTATTTTTAGAAGTCGAGGTGATTAAGGTATCAAAAACCCTCACACTCCCTTGACTTGGCACCAATAAACCATTTAAGAGTTGTAAAATAGTTGATTTACCACTACCTGTGTGCCCAATTAAAGCCGTATAAGAACCATCTTCAATCGTCAAAGAAACATCCGACAAAGCTGTTGAAGCTAAGGGAGTCCCTTCTTGATATGTAAAACTCACATTTTCTAGAGCAATTCCCATAATTTATCCTCTAGCTCACTTTCTGTCAAATAATTTTCAGGTAAATCATAGCCATTCTGGCTCAAAGAATATTTTACTTGATTGGCAAAAGGATCGTCTAATCCAATTTGATCTAAATCATTTCGAGAGAAAAGTTCTCTTGGGCTACTAGTTGATTCAATTTCCCCTTTTTTCATGACCAATACGCGGTCACTCATGGCAACTTCTTCCAAATCATGGGTAATAGAAATGACCGTCATATCATAGTCTTTCCGAATTCCCTGTACTGTCTCAATCAGTTCTCTACGCCCCTCAGGGTCCAACATACTCGTTGCTTCATCTAAGATTAAAATAGCTGGTCTTAGGGCTACAACACCTGCAATGGCCACACGTTGTTTTTGGCCACCTGATAGACGCGCCGGCTCTCTCTTTTTAAAGTCCAACATGCCAACTAAAGCCAGAGCTTCTTCCACTCTCTTTTTCATTTCTTGACGAGAAAGTCCCTGATTTTCCAAACCAAAGGCAACATCATCCTCAACAGTCGCTCCAACAAATTGATTGTCTGGATTTTGAAAAACCATACCGATTTGACGACGTATATTCCAAACATTTTCCTCAGTCAGCCTTTGACCATCAATTACAATCTCGCCAGATTCTGCTTCCAGTAAGCCATCAATCAATCGAACCGTCGTTGATTTACCACTACCATTATGCCCTACAATCGAAAGCCATTCTCCACGTTTCACGTGAAACGTAATACCCTTCACATCATAATATTCCTGACTTTCCTTATAGCGAAAAGAAAGATTTTTTACATCAATTATTGATTTCATTTCGAACCAAATGTCCCTTTAAATACATAGGCACTACCCTTGAAGTAATCATAGCCAGAGTAGATAGTGAAAAACAAGGCTACATAAAGTAGAACTTGACCAAGCAAAGTCCAATGTAATAGCAAGAAAATAATCGCAAACATCTGACTAAAAGTTTTAATTTTTCCAGGCATTGCTGCTGCTAAAACTGTTCCACCAGTTTCAACCAATAAAAGCCTTAAACCTGTCACAGACAACTCACGACAGATGATCACTGCAACAATCCAAGCAGGAGCCATACCTAACTCAATCAGCATAATAAAAGCCGACATAACTAATAGCTTATCCGCCATAGGATCTGCAAATTTACCAAAATTACTGACCACATTCCATTTACGAGCTAAATATCCGTCTAAATAATCTGTAATACTGGCAATAGCAAAGATAATAGCTGCCACTATATGACTCTCTATCGAATTTCCTATCGTTAAAATAAAGATAAAAATAGGTATAAAGAGAATTCGACCTATTGTTAAGAGATTGGGAATTTGTTCTTTTTTCATTCGTTTTTCCTTAATTTTTAGTAAAGGTTACAGTGATTTGTCCAGTTTGAGCTGTTAACTTCGATAAATCAACAGTCTGATTATCTACTGTCAAAGTAACACCTTTTACAACACCTAACGTAATGGTTACAGGACTTTTAGTTGCAACTGTTGCTTCTGCACTTTTATTATCCGGTGATAAGGTTACACCGCCCTCAAGTTCGCTTTCTGAAACGCTGACCCAACTTGTAACATCTGAAACTGCCAATTGCAATTTAACTGTTTCCTTACTTGTCTTATAAGCGATTTCTACATGATTTCCTTCGCCTGATAAACTTATAGCTGATTCTATACTAGAAGAACTGCTAGATGAACTACTACTTGAGGAGTGGGTAACAGAGCTAGTTGAACTTATTGAACTTGTTGATTGAACCACACTGTAATTAGAAAGAGAAGCCCCCTCTGGTTGAGTTTGAATATAGTTCCAAACATAATAGGTCACAAAAATTAAAATCGATAAAGCAAAAAGGATAAAATAAAATAAAGGTAAAAAGGATGTTTTTTTCTTCTTTTTCTTACTTGAACGTCTACGACCTGTCAACTCATCTTCATCAACATCTACTTCCTCATAAGTAATCATACTCCCAGAATCATAAGCATCCAAGACAATTTGGTCATCTAACTCAACAGCCCATGCATATTTTCTCAAGAAAGAACGCGTGTAAAAAGGACTTGGAAGTTGATCGAAATCGTCTGCTTCCATTGCTTCCAACATATCTAACTGGATTTCTGTCTTTTTCTGCAATTCATCTAAACTCAATCCCTGATTGATTCTAGCTAATCGTAAAACCTCACCAATTGTTTTTTTCCTCATACTTGTCATCCCTTCTTTCTAGTGTCTATTATAATAGGTTACTACGATGGGAATATTGTAAAATCAACTATATCCCCTTCATCTATTAAGTGATGTCCAGCTTCAAGGACATCCTCTAAAGTAATTTCCTGTAAAATCTTTGGTAAATCAAAAATTGTCTCACCATGTTCAAAAGCATCATATTGCGTTGCAATAAATTCAAGAGAGTTCATGCTACTGAAAAATTCTCCAAACATCTCTCTTTTTATAATATCTAAATGATCCTCTGTAATATCTAAATCCTTTGTAAAATTACGAATAGCCTTTTTAAACTGATGGGATAAAGCAACTGGCTCTTTTGTATCCATTGTCAACATAACAAAATGAAAGCGACTTGTTACTTCAACTTCCAGAGATAAGGATGCATCAATTTTACCTGATTCATATAACTTTTGAAAACGATCCGAAGTCCAACCAAACATCATTGCAAACAATAATTTTAATAAAATATGATGTCGATAGCAATCCGCTTCAGCAACTTTTCGCTTACCTCTAATCCCAATCGCTAGTTTGGGAGAAGATACTTCCATTCTCATACTGTCTGTTTGCTTTACAGCCTGTAAAACAAATTTTTCCCTTACTATTTCCTGAACATCTAAATCTTTCAGTTCTTTGCTTTCAAAATAGTCCTGTACTCTTTCCACATCAAAATTACCAACTAAAAACAGATACATGTTTACAGGTTTGTAAAATTTTGTAAAATTTTCTTGCAAATTAGTTAGATTGATTTGGGAAATGGACTCCTCGCTTCCAACTATATCCGTTGCTAAAGGTGTACCAGGATACAAATTCGCTAGAGTTGAAAAGAATAAACACGAATCTGGATCATCTTGATACATTTCTCGTTCTTGCTGGATAATATCCTGCTCTCTCAAAATGGAATCTTCAGTAAAGTGTGCTGATGTTACCAATTCATCAAGTAAGTCTAAATTTTCTAAAAAATGATCCGTTGCTGAAAAAAGATAGTTTGTTTTTGTAAAGCTTGTAAAGGCATTACTATCTGCACCTAGACTCGTAAAAGCAGACATCAAATCGCTAGCATCTTCTCTTTCAAATAATTTATGTTCAAGAAAATGAGCAATTCCTGCAGGATATTGTTTTACATCTCTGTCAACTTCTGTGACAAGCGTATCTACCGAACCAAACTGGACAGTTACACTCCCGTAAACCTCTTTAAATTCCTTTTTAGGCAAAAGAGCAACTGTCAATCCATTCGACAAACGAGTTCGATAAACCATTTCTTTTACAGCTGGATAGTATTTTTCTTCAAAAACAACCTTTGTCATTCTATTCCTTCCATAAAGTAAATCGCTTGTAGTTTCACATTATTAGCTGCTCTACAAATAGCATCTTTGTCAACTTGCTCGAGTTTTGCAATCCAACCTTTAAAGTCTGCTGAAGATTTTCTAAGTAAGGCATTTTGATAAGTACGTTCAATCAATGAACTTTGATTATCTTGAGAAAGTAACAAAGACCGACGAATCATTTCCTTGGTCTGCTCTAACTCAAGCTCTGTAAAATATCCTTTTTTTAAATCAAGCAGTTGATTATTCATCATTTTACGAGCCTGGTTCCGATTTTCTCGATCGATACCAGCATACATCCTCAAGAACCCACTAAATAAATCGAGCTGACTTGAAATGGTATAAGCTAATCCAGCATTTTCACGGACATTTGTAAATAGTTTAGAGTGAGCAAATCCACCAAGTAAACCATTCATTACAATCATGGGTAAATGTTGCTCATCACCATATTCAGAAGGACAATGATAACCCAATTCCAAAATGGATTGCCCCACATTTTTCCGAACCATGCCTTCCTGAAGAATATTGGAATAAGGTTGACAATACTGAACCTTCACATCTCCTTTTCTTCCTTTAAAGCCAAATGATTCTAATACATTTTGAATTTCGACCTCATTAAAAACACCTAAGAAAAAGAAATCGATTCGATCATTGGCCAAAAATTCTTGAAAACAAGAATAAGAACTTTGTGGAGTTTCAGCTAAAATACGATTTCGTAAATCACTGTATTCCAATTTGAGACGTTCATCATAAAAAAATAATTTATCTAATTCTTTGTGTGAGAAATAAAAAGAATCATCCATATCAGCTGCTAAACTTGCTAGCAATTGTTTTTTCTCAATTTCAAATAAGGCCGGATCAAACCCATTATCAACTACTACAGGTGAGAAAAGAGTTTCTTTTACTAGTTCCAAAACCTGAGAAGTTAGCACATTTTTCTTACTTAAAAACTCATCACGAACATAATTAAATGTCAATTCTACAACATGACTTTGCCCTCTTCTAAAACAATTGGTTGACATATCTGTACCATATAGACTGGCCAAGTGTCTTCTCAAAGCTTGAGAAGTGGGGTACATCTGGTTGGCAGTTTCTAGCATACTCGCACTCAACATGCGACCTGCAATCGTATCAAGAGATAATGGAGCTGTAAAACGCACGGTAATTTTGTTCGTTTTAAACTTTTTTGATTGGATAAAATATGTTGAAATTCCATGCACTAACTCCATGATTTACCTCCTTATATACAGACTTCTATTATATCACGAAAACCTGAAATTTTCTTGTTCTCTGTAACACTTTTGAAATAAAAATCGCTTACATTTCTCCCTATTTCTCTCACTATTTTTAGGAAAATATGGTATAATACCAAAGATTGAGGTGAATTATGGAATACAAATTATTTGAAGAATTTATTACCCTCCAAGCACTACTCAAAGAACTTGGAATTACACATAGCGGAGGAGCTATCAAATCCTTTCTCTCTGAACATTCTGTTTACTTTAATGGGGAATTAGAGAGTCGTCGTGGTAAAAAACTTCGTATTGGTGATAAAGTTGACATCCCTGACATAAATATTGACATCTTGTTGACACAACCTACTTTTGAAGAACAAGATGAATACCAAGCTGATAAAGTTGAAAAAGAACGAATCGCTAAACTCGTCAAAGAGATGAATAAGGGAGTAAAAAAAGACAACTCTAAACCTACTTCATCACCAAAAAGCAAACAAGCTCCGCGATTCCCTGGTAGATAATCATGTGGCTACAACACCTATCTCTCAAAACTTTTCGTAATTATAAAGAGACGAAAATAGACTTTAATCCTAAATTAAATGTCTTTTTAGGACGCAATGCACAAGGAAAAACAAATATGTTAGAGGCTATCTATTTTTTAGCCTTAACGCGTAGTCATCGAACTCGAACAGATAAAAATCTCATTCATTTTGATGAGGAACAACTTCATCTTTCAGGTCTCGTTCAGAAAAAAACTGGATCCATTCCTCTCGAAATCGAACTCACACAAAAAGGACGTGTGACAAAAGTTAATCATTTAAAACAGGCACGACTTTCAGATTATGTAGGACACATGAATGTTGTCTTATTTGCTCCTGAAGATTTACAACTAATTAAAGGAGCACCTTCAGTTCGACGAAAATTCATTGATATGGAACTTGGACAAATTAAGCCCATCTATCTATCAGACTTAACCAATTATAACCACATCCTAAAACAAAGAAACACTTATCTAAAATCAGCTCAGAAAATAGATGAAACCTTCCTTTCAGTCTTAGATGATCAGCTAATCGATTATGGATGTCGTGTAATGAATCACCGCTTAGATTTCATAAAAAAACTAGAATATTTTGGCCGTAAGAAACATTTTGAACTCTCTAATCAGATTGAAGAGTTGTCAATATCCTATCAATCTTCTGTCAAGCTAACTGACAAAGAAGGCTTATCCGAATCTTTCAAAATTGCTTTAGAAAAAAGTAGATCCAGAGATTTATTTAAAAAGAATACTGGTGTCGGTCCTCATCGAGATGACATTTCTTTTTATATAAATGGGATGGATGCTAGTTTTGGAAGTCAAGGTCAACATCGTAGTCTCGTCCTCTCTATAAAATTAGCAGAAATCGAGTTAATGGAAAGTATTACTACAGAATCTCCGATATTATTGCTTGACGATGTTATGAGCGAACTTGACAACACTCGACAACTAAAATTATTAGAAACAATTTCTCATTCAATCCAAACCTTTATCACAACAACCAGCTTAGATCATCTTCAAAATCTGCCAGAAAATCTAAGTATCTTCACTATTCAGGATGGTAAAGTTACTGTAAATGAAAATTGACAACATTGTAAAAGAACTCCTGTTTTTACTGGAGTTCTTTTCATTGTTTTTTTTACATAGAATAATTTGGTGCCTCATTAGTAATTTGTACATCATGAGGATGGCTCTCTTTCAAACCAGCACCAGACATTTCAATAAATTGAGCATTATCGTGTAGTTCTTTAAGGTTAGCTGCACCACAATAACCCATACCAGAGCGAATACCACCAATCATTTGGAAGACAATGTCAGCTGCAGCTCCTTTATAAGCAACACGACCTTCAATTCCTTCTGGAACAAGTTTGTTTGCTTCATTGACAGAGCCTTGGAAGTAACGATCGCTTGAACCTTTCTTCATAGCAGCGATTGATCCCATACCACGGTAAGTCTTGAATTTACGTCCTTGGAAGATTTCAGTTTCACCTGGAGCTTCATCAGTTCCAGCAAACATTGATCCAAGCATAACAGCATTTCCACCAGCCGCAAGTGCTTTTACAATATCTCCAGAATACTTGATTCCACCGTCAGCAATGATCGTTTTACCATATTCACGCGCAACAGCTGCAGCATCATAGATAGCTGTTACTTGTGGAACACCAACACCAGCAATCACACGAGTAGTACAGATAGAACCTGGGCCAATACCAACCTTGACAACATCTACACCCGCTTCATAAAGGGCACGTGCACCCTCAGCTGTTGCAATATTTCCAGCAATCAAAGTACGATCTGGGAAGTGAGCACGAATCTCAGCAATTTTACGCAAGACACCTGCAGAATGACCATGTGCAGTATCAATAACAATCGCATCTGCTCCTGCTTCAAAAAGAGCCTCTGCACGTTCAAATGTATCTGAAGTAACACCTACTGCACCTGCAACTAGTAGACGACCAAACTCATCTTTAGCGGCATTTGGAAACTCAATAACTTTTTCAATATCTTTGATAGTAATCAAACCAGAAAGACGACCTTCTTCATCTACCAAAGGAAGCTTTTCAATACGGTGTTCTTGAAGAATGCTCTCAGCTGTTGCAAGATCTGTACCCACAGGAGCAGTAATAAGATTTTCACTGGTCATATGATTTGAGATTGGTTGGTTATAGTCTGAAATAAAACGAAGATCTCGGTTTGTCAAAATACCAACCAATTTACGATTTTCAAGTGTTTCAACAACTGGAACACCACTGATGCGGTAACGACCCATAAGCTCATCTGCTTCAGCAATTGTATGTTCAGGCGTCAAGAAGAACGGATCAATAATAACTCCATTTTCAGAACGTTTTACCTTGCGAACCTCGTCTGCTTGTTGAGCAATTGACATGTTTTTATGGATAACTCCGAGACCGCCTGCACGAGCAATAGCAATGGCCATGTGACTCTCTGTAACTGTGTCCATGGCAGCGGTAATAATTGGGATATTTAAAGTCAAATTATCTGCCAATTTAGTTGTTAAATCTGCATCGTTAGGCAACACATGACTTTCAGCTGGAATAAGCAATACATCATCAAAGGTAAAACCTTTTTTCAAAAATTTAGTGTCCCAATTAGACATTCGAAGTTTCCTCTTTTCTTTCTTTTTGAGCTTGACTCTTTTTATATTGTATCTATCATACCATTCTATAAAAATTTGTCAAATGTTACAGGGGCAAATAAAAAACTATCTTTTCTTTGAGATAGAAATGATAGTTTCTTGTAAAATAAACCTAGTTAAAGTAATGAAGTCCCATTGCTCCTTTAACCTCAGATAAGGTCTGACCTGCAACTTCACGTGCTCTTTCACTACCTTTTTGAAGCATATTATAAACTTCTCCCATATCCTTAGCAAATTCAATACGGCGCTCACGAATAGGACCCAGTTCACGTTCTAATATTTCAAGTAGATAACGCTTGGTCTTCACATCACCAAGACCACCTCGTTGATAATGTTCTTTCATGTCAGCAATTTCTTGAGCATCTTCTGGACGACCAAAAACATCTAGATAATGGAAAACCATATTTCCTTCAATTTTACCTGGATCCTCAACGCGGATATGATCTGGATCTGTATACATACTCATTACTTTTTTACGCAAAGTATCCGCATCATCAGCTAAATAAATACCATTATTGAGTGATTTAGACATTTTAGCATTTCCATCTAAACCAGGCAAACGCCCTGCTCTCTCATTTTCTGGATAAATACCTTCCGGTTCCACCAAGACATCACAATTATATGCATTGTTAAAAGAACGAACAATCTCGCGAGTTTGCTCAATCATTGGTTTCTGATCTGTCCCAACAGGAACATAATTGGCCTTAAAGGCTGTGATGTCAGCTGCTTGAGCTATTGGATAGACCAAGAATCCTGTCGGAATGCTTTCTCCAAATCCTTTCTGAGCAATTTCTGTCTTGACAGTTGGATTACGCTCCAAACGTGCTAATGACACCAAATTCATATAATACATAGACAACTCAGCTAATTCTGGAATTTGGCTTTGAATAAAGATAGTTGACTTACTTGGATCCAATCCAACTGCAAGATAATCCAAAGCCACATTTCCGATAGACTCTACAATGGTTTGAGGATCTTTGGCATGATCTGTCAAGGCTTGTTGGTCAGCCAAGAACACAAACATATCATACTTATCCTCTTCCTGTAATAATACTCGATTTTTGAGACTTCCAACATAATGTCCAATATGCAATTTTCCTGTTGGACGGTCTCCTGTTAAAATAATGGGTTTAATCATTTTGTTCTCCTTCGATATAGTCCCTTCAATTATAGCATTTTTTTAATGAAATAACCGCAATTTATCAAAATAAATCAACCTTACTATTCACGGATTTGTGTAAAGTATAATGTAAATATAATTTACACAAAATTGACAGATAAAAATTTGAATATTTCCGTATTTTCTAGTAGAATAAATATATTACACATATAGGAGAAAAACATTGCTTACAGTATCTGATGTTTCACTACGTTTTAGTGATCGCAAACTTTTTGATGATGTCAATATCAAATTTACAGAAGGAAATACTTACGGATTAATTGGTGCTAATGGTGCCGGAAAATCTACCTTTTTAAAAATTTTAGCCGGAGATATCGAACCTACTACTGGTCACATCTCTCTTGGTCCAGATGAACGTCTCTCTGTTCTTCGTCAAAATCACTTTGACTATGAAGATGAACGTGCCATTGATGTTGTTATCATGGGAAATGAAAAACTTTATAGTATCATGAAGGAAAAAGATGCTATCTACATGAAGGAAGATTTCTCAGATGAGGATGGAGTGCGTGCTGCCGAACTCGAAGGGGAGTTTGCCGAGCTTGGAGGCTGGGAAGCAGAAAGTGAAGCCTCTCAACTCCTTCAAAACCTAAATATCCCAGAAGATTTGCACTATCAAAATATGAGCGAATTGGCCAACGGTGAAAAAGTAAAGGTTCTCCTAGCCAAAGCACTTTTTGGTAAACCAGATGTTCTTCTCTTGGACGAGCCTACCAACGGTTTGGATATCCAATCGATTACTTGGTTAGAAGACTTCTTGATTGACTTTGATAACACAGTTATCGTAGTATCCCACGACCGTCACTTCTTAAACAAAGTATGTACCCACATGGCCGACCTTGACTTTGGAAAAATCAAACTATATGTCGGAAACTATGACTTCTGGAAGGAATCTTCTGAACTCGCTGCTAAATTGCTAGCAGACCGTAATGCAAAAGCAGAGGAAAAAATTAAGCAATTGCAAGAATTCGTAGCTCGTTTCTCTGCTAATGCTTCTAAATCAAGACAAGCAACCTCACGTAAGAAAATGCTTGATAAGATTGAGCTAGAAGAGATTGTGCCATCTAGTCGTAAATATCCATTTATCAATTTTAAAGCAGAACGTGAGATTGGTAATGATCTCTTGACAGTAGAAAATCTAACTGTAAAGATTGACGGTGAGACTATTTTAGATAATATCAGCTTTATCTTGCGTCCAGGTGATAAGACAGCGCTTATTGGACAAAATGATATCCAAACGACTGCATTGATTCGTGCAATCATGGGAGACATTGACTATGAAGGAACTGTCAAGTGGGGAGTTACTACTAGCCGTTCTTACTTGCCAAAAGATAACTCGGCAGATTTTGCAGGAGGAGAGTCAATCCTTGACTGGTTGCGTCAATTCGCAAGTAAAGAAGAAGATGACAATACTTTCCTACGTGGCTTCCTCGGCCGTATGCTCTTCTCTGGAGATGAAGTTAACAAACCTGTAAATGTCTTGTCAGGGGGAGAAAAAGTGCGTGTCATGCTTTCAAAACTCATGCTCTTGAAATCAAATGTCCTTGTACTTGATGATCCAACCAATCACTTGGACTTGGAATCTATCTCAAGCTTGAACGATGGATTGAAAAACTTTAAAGAATCAATCATCTTTGCCAGTCATGACCACGAGTTTATTCAAACTTTGGCTAACCATATCATTGTCTTATCTAAAAATGGCGTCATCGATCGTATCGATGAAACCTATGATGAATTCCTAGAAAATGCAGAAGTACAAGCAAAAGTTAAAGAACTTTGGAAAGACTAAATAAAACTTCAAAACTCAGTTGGGTTAACCAGCTGGGTTTTCTAACATTTTATGAGGTAACATGAAATTATTTTTTAAAACATATTGGACCTATTTTATTTCTTTCATCATTCCTGTAGTCATTATGACAGGAGTATATCTATCTCAAGGTATCTACTGGAATAGTGACATCTCTCCTCTATTAGGAGATGGCTTCCATCAATACGTTATTTTTGATATAGCTCTAAGAAATATCTTACATGGAAATGGTAGTTTGTTTTACACCTTTACAAGTGGCCTCGGATTGAATTTCTATGCCCTATCTAGTTATTACTTGGGTAGTTTCCTTTCACCTCTAGTTTACTTTTTTGATCTAACGAATATGCCAGATGCTGTTTATCTGACAACTCTCTTAAAATTTGGATTGATTGGTCTGTCAACCTTCTTTAGTTTAAATAAATTATTTCAATCGATTCCTAAGCCTTTAAAACTAGCTTTATCTACTTCCTATGCTCTGATGAGTTTCACTGTCAGTCAATTAGAGATAAAAACCTGGCTAGATGTTTTTATCTTGATTCCTTTAATTATAACTGGTTTACATCTACTTATCACTGAAAAGAAATTCATATTGTACTTTACAAGTCTGTCAATCTTATTTATCCAAAACTATTATTTTGGATATATGACAGCATTATTTCTTATTTTCTGGTATCTCTGTCAAATTTCGTGGAACTTTAAAACCCGAAAATCATCTGTTCTTGATTTTGTTGTGACCTCCTTTTTAGCTGGTATCGCTAGTTTGATTCTGACTCTTCCTACTCTATTTGATTTACAGACACATGGGGAAAAATTGACTGAAGTTACAAAGTTTCAAACTGAAAGTAGCTGGTATCTTGATCTTTTTGCTAAGCAATTCATTGGTTCCTTTGATACAACCAAGTATGGGGCCATCCCAATGATTTTTGTTGGACTACTTCCCTTTATTTTGACCATTTTATTTTTTACGCTGAAATCTATTAAGTTTCACGTGAAACTTATCTATGCAATCTTCTTTGCATTTCTAATTGCCAGCTTTTATATTGAAGCTCTTGATTTATTTTGGCAAGGCATGCATACTCCAAACATGTTTTTACATCGCTATGCTTGGATTTTCTCTACCTTGTTAATTTACACAGCAGCAGAAATCTTAAATCGTCTGAAAGAAATTAAAATCTGGAATTTTTTAGTTTCGCTTTTTCTTATAGTAACAGGATTTTTAGCTACCATCTATCTAAAATCGCATTATTCTTTTTTAACAGATTTGAATATCCTACTGACTCTTGAATTTTTGGTTGTCTATTCGCTTTTACTCCTTGCAGTTATCAAAAAGTTTATCTCTGTAAATCTATTTGCCATTCTAATCTCTTTATTTATAATGGTTGAAATGAGTTTAAATGCTTCATCTCAAATGGACGGAATTGCTAAAGAATGGGGATTTGCTTCTCGAAGTGCATATAATCGAGATATTCCATCTATGGAATCTTTCTCAACATATATTGAAAATCAATTTACTCGTACCGAAAAACTACAAACTCAGACAGGAAATGACAGTATGAAATTCAACTACAATGGAATCTCTCAATTTTCATCTGTTCGAAATCGTTCAGCAAGCTCTACTTTGGATAAACTGGGGTTTAAATCCTCTGGGACCAATCTCAATCTCCGTTATGCCAATAATAGTATTTTGGCTGATAGTTTATTTGGTATCCAGTACAATATCTCAGACAGTCCTATTGATAAGTATGGTTTCCAAGATGTATATCAAAAAGATAATCTTACTCTATATGAAAATCAGTTCTCTCTTCCAATTGCCTTTGCTAGTCAATCTGTTTACAATGATGTCAAGTTCAATGAACATACCTTGGATAATCAGGCCTCGTTTTTAAATCAACTTGCTGACGTCAATTTTGATTATTTTTCTCCAATACCCTATGAAAAAACAGAGAATACTGATGATTTGATTAGTGTTACAAGTTCTTCAAATGAGGATGCAGCAATCCAGTATCAAATTGAAGTGCCAGAAAACAGCCAAGTTTATCTTTCTTTCACAAACCTTCACTTTTCTAATGACAAACAAAAAAAGGTTGACATCCTTGTCAATGGGAAAAAGAAAACTTTGACAACTGATAATGTCTTCTCCTTCTTTAATCTAGGCTATACAAAAGAGAAAAAGACTTTCAATATTCATGTTAGTTTCCCTGGAAATTCACAAGTATCATTTGAATCTCCTACCTTCTACCGTTTAGATACCCAAACTTTAACTGAGGCAATTCAAAAAATCAAAGAACAACCTGTCACAGTATCAACTTCTAAAAACAAGGTCTTTGCTAGATATGATGTCCAACAAGATACATCTATTTTCTTCACCATTCCTTATGACAAAGGTTGGTCTGCCTACCAAGATGGTAAGAAAATAGAAATTAAACAAGCTCAAACTGGTTTTATGAAAGTTGATATTCCTAAAGGAAAAGGAACTATTACACTTTCCTTTATTCCCAATGGTTTTATTACTGGAGCAATCTGTTCCTTTACTTCTCTCTTACTATTTGGAATCTATAATCACAAACGAAAGTTATCTAAGGCATAAAAAAATCGACCAGTTGGTCGATTTTTTAATCTTCCTCCATTTTCTTAGGTTGATAGGCTAGCATACCTAAACCAGTAAATAGGGCTAATATCACAACAAGGAAAATGACTTGATGATGAATATTTCCTGTCATAGAAATTGTTTGTCGTAATCCCGAAACTGAATAACTCATTGGTAACCAAGGATTAATGGCTCTAAAGAAATCATTTGTCAAGGCAAGTGGATAAGTACCTGCACTTGATGCTAACTGTAATAAAAGCAAAATAAGAGAAAAGAAAGCTCCTATACGGCTATTCCATGTTGTTAAAGCGGTCACCATGGACATGAATACTAAACTTGTTAGGATAATGAGAATAAATGTTCTCATCTCATGATTAGCCGTTAGACCAATAAGATGAACTCCTCCATATACCAAAATTCCTGCCAAAACAGCTATAATACCATTTATTTCTGCTCGAGATTTCAACCAAGCCCAACGACTCTCTGGATGACGTCCTGAAGGCAACTTCGCAAAGATCATATTCGTTGATATTGCTGCAACAAAGAGAGCAACTGATATCATATAAGGAGCCATTGCAATTCCATTTACAGGAACTTGGTCATTGTCAGCTTTGGAGAGACTGAGAGGATTTGACAAAATCTCTGCATTTTTAGATTCTGTTGATGCTGACTTGAGTTGATCACTAGCATTACCTAATCCTTGTCCCAAAGAAGCAACTCCTGTCTGTAAACCTTCCAATCCAGAAGTTAACTTTGTTCCACCTTCTGCTAGTTTCCCAGCTCCAGCTGCCAATTTATTAGCTCCACTTTCTAATTGAGAAGCACCTGAAATTAACTGACTAGATTTGTCAGCTAATTGGCTCGATCCTGACTGCAATTTATCAACTCCTGCTATCAATTCTTGACTCTTTTGATTCAATTGGTTGGAGCCAGTTGATAATTTTTCAATACCAGACACTAATTCTGGAGTTTTTTCAACTAATTGACCAACTCCTGCTGTCAAACTAGAAGATTTTTGTGTCAAGGTGTTTGATCCTGAAACTAGTTGATCCAAACTACCTGTCAAGGTGGCATTTTTTTCACTTAGTTGACTTGCGCCCTGAGAAACTTTATCAACACCTGTAGTATATGCATTTACACCTGATGCAATCGACTGACTGGCAGGAACTAATTTACTCGTCACTGCTCCCTGTATCTCTGTTAATCCACTTGACAATCCTGTCAAAGAAGTAGAGGCAAGCGGTAATACTTGATTAGCTTGATTTTTTAAAGTCGAAAGATTTGAAGATTGATTTTGTAAGTTTTCTAAACTTCCCTGTAAACCTTGTACTAAAGCTATAATTGACTGAGCCGATTGAATACTATCAGTCGAATTTTGAGATACAGAGGCACTTATCTCAGCTTGTTGCTCACTTGTCAATGATTGATAAGCTGCTGTCGATTGAATATTAGCTAATATAGTCGCTTTATCAGACTGAGCACTTGCTAACATTTGATTAGAAAGAGATACTATACTTGATAAAACAGAATCTAATTCTTTTGTATCTCCAACATCAATATTTTGAATGGCTTGATTTAACTGATTCAAACCAGAAGATAATTGAACAATTTGATCTTTTTGCTCAGACGAAGCATCTAACTTGCTAGAAAGTTGTTGAATTCCTTCACTTAATTGCTCCAGCCACATTCGAAGTGTAGCTGATTGACTAGATAACTGATTAGCACCTGTTGCAAGACTTCCCACTCCATTGGTGTAGGCACTAACACCATATAAAAATTGATTAAGACCAGCATTAAGCTGAGAAACACCGCCAGTATAGGATTCTACACTAGTATATAACTGATTGATTCCTCTTACTAATTCAGGACTTTTAGAAGATAATTGACCTAATCCGCTATCTAATTGACTCACTGCACCAGTATATGTAACTAAACCACTATTAAAATTTCCTAATCCAAGATGAAGTTGTTCGACACCAGAAACATAAGAGGATAATCCTTTAGTAAACTGCTCCGTTCCATTTGAAAATGTTAAACTTGAATCTGCTAAAGAGTGTAGGTTAGTAGTTAATGTTTGACTTCCTGCCACTAACTGATTCGCTCCATCAGTTAATTTTTCACTACCAGACGCTACTTGACTCATACCATCCTTTAAATCGACCATTTTGTTAAATAAGGCTTTGGTATAGGTCTCAGTTACATTGGTAGAAACATTCTGCTTTAATTGTATCATAGCAGAATCGCTCATCTTGCTAGCAATAAAACTATGACCACTTGAAGTCTGATAATCGATTTGCATTTGCTCTGGATGGTCCGTTAAAATAGAAGCTGCTTTTTCAGATAAATCACTTGGTAAAGTTACTACCATATAGTAATCGCCATTTTCTAAACCCTTCTTACCTTCTTCTTCATCTACAAAATGAAAATCCAAGGTTTTATTTTCTTTTAAATTGGACACAATGTCTTTTCCTATTGCCATAGTATTACCATTATAGGAAGCCTCTTTATCATTATTGACAACTGCCACAGGTAAGTCAGACAATTGACCATATGGATCCCACATTGATGACAAAAATATGATATTGTACAGAGCTGGAATAAAAGAAATCCCGATCATGACAATAATAAAGGTTGGTTTTTTAAAAATTGCTTTCCATTCTTTAAACATATCTTCTCCTTTTTTAAACATATTGTCTAAAATTTTGATATAATAGATTATACATTAAAAAATCTAAATTACAAGATAAAAAATCCATTTTTAGACATATAGTCTAATTTGTTTACAAGGAGGAAATATGCAAGAAAGTAACAAACGCTTAAAAACAAAGCGAACTATTGAAAATGCTATGGTACAATTACTGATGGAACAACCATTTGATCAAATTTCTACTGTCAAGTTAGCAGAAAAAGCCGGAATTAGTCGTTCCAGCTTCTATACTCACTATAAGGATAAATATGATATGATTGAGCACTATCAAAGCAAGCTATTTCATACATTTGAATATATTTTTCAAAAACATGCTCATCACAAAAGAGACGCTATTTTAGAAGTATTTGAATATCTAGAGTCAGAACCGCTTCTGGCTGTCCTTCTTTCTGAAAACGGGACTAAAGAAATCCAAAATTTCTTACGAAATAAACTTCATATCATGCTCAGTACAGATTTACAAAAGCGATTTATGCAACTGAATCTTAATACCACTGAATTAGAATATAGTAGCATCTATCTAACTCATGCACTTTTTGGTGTCTGCCAAACTTGGATTGCACACGGAAAAAAAGAAAGTCCTCAAGAAATAACAGACTTCCTTATGAAGATGCTTGGTGATACAAATTGATACAAAAAGAGGAACACAGTTGTGTTCCCTTTTATCTATACTCCGCCAGTAGGACTCGAACCTACGACATCATGATTAACAGTCATGCGCTACTACCAACTGAGCTATGGCGGATAAAATAGTCCGTACGGGATTCGAACCCGTGTTACCGCCGTGAAAAGGCGGTGTCTTAACCCCTTGACCAACGGACCTTCTATCTGTAGCAGATATAACCATTATATCAATTTCTTGCTAATTGTCAATCACTTTTGAGATTTTTTCTCTAAAATATCTTTTAATTTTCTAATTTTTAATCTTGAAATAGGACAACGATGGTCTTCATAGAAAACAATTTCTAAGTTTTTTCGATCAATTTCTCTAATATTGCCTATATTTACCAAAAATGATTTATGAGGAGAATAAAATCGCTGAGTATGTTTGTCCTTTTCCTGAATATCTGTCATTGTTCCATAGAACTCTTTTGCAAAATTCTTACCAATAATGCGCAATTTATGAGAGACCCCTGTTGTTTCAATATACAAAATATCATGGTAAGGAATTTTTAAATCATTTCCCTTGTAATTATAGTCGAAATAATCTACAACATCTTCATTTTCAAGTAACATACTCTTCGTGTAGAAGATATTTTGCTCAATTCGCTTCTTAAACATCTCATCGTTGATATCCTTATCAACAAAATCTAGGGCTGATACCTGGTATTTATAGGTCAAAGTCGCAAACTCTGATCGACTGGTGATAAAGACGATAATAGCGTAAGGATTGTAATGACGAATGAGCTGAGCCACTTCAAATCCCTTTTTCTCAATTCCATGAATATCGATATCTAGGAAATAAAGCTGATTTACTTCATCGTTTTCAATGTATTCTTCAAATTCACGGACTTTTCCCGTTGTCTTGTATGATATTGGAATATTCGACTCTTTCGAAATTTCATCCAATATTCTCTCTAGTCTCACTTGATGTTCAATAACATCTTCTAAAATTAAAATTTTCATTCAAATTCCCTCTTAAATCTAATGATTTGTCTAAATGTACTGCCTTCCATCTCTGTTTCTAAAATAATATTGTTGTACTTATCTAGTAGTTCTTTCACATTATTTAATCCGACTCCGCGATTTCTTCCCTTAGTGGAGAATCCTAAGGCAAATAGATCTCCTGAAGGAGTCATCGTCATTTTACATGAATTCTGAATCACAATAACTGTTTCAGTTTCCATCTTAATAACTGCTACTTCCATCTGCTTTTTATAACTATCGGCTGATCCTTCGACAGCATTATTCAATAAAACGCTCATGATACGAACCAAATCCAATAGTTCAATGGGAAGCTTGGTAATCGTATCTTTTACTTCCAGTGTAAACTCTACACCATTATTTCGAGCATAGACAATGGACTGAGCAACCAAACTTCGTAAAGCTGAATCTTCTATGTTGTTCAAGTCAAAGTAAGTATACTTATCTGAACGCAGTTTATGATTAGCTTTGACCAAAACTTCATTGTAAACTCTGTCAATTTCCTGTAAATCACCACTGTCAATTGCCATCTGCATACTGACAAGCATTCCAGCATAGTCATGTCGAAAACCACGGATTTCATTATACAGTCCGACAATTTCATCTGTATAATTCTGTAAATGTTTCTGTTCAAATTTCTTCTGCTTCAAAGCAATCTCTTTTTCCATTTGTTCTTTATGCGAATTCATTGCAAAGAAGGTCAAAAGGAGAGAAATAAAGACAATAGATGACAAAATACTTCCAAAACTATTCAAATGTTTAACCGTACTTACCATATCTGAAACGAAAGATGCAGTATGGAGCAGTAGTAAAGCAAAAAATACTTTTTTCAAGAAGGGATAAAGGTAGTCCTTATCAAAATAGTTTAGTTCTAAGTGGAAATAATGAATGATTTTTAAGATAACAACATAGGTCAACACCGTTACAACGAAAAAGAATAGGCCATAATACTGTAAAACAAAATTGTCTCCTGTTATAGAAGAGAAAGTTACGGACAGAAAGTTATGAGTGCTCTCATATAAAAGAGATAGTAGTAAACTTAGAAATAGTCCTCTATCCCTCTCATACTGTTTCATCCATCGAAAATAGGAATATAGGCCCAAAGGAAATAAAAATGTTACAATCCCTAAACCATCTAAATTTAGAAGATAGAAGGGAAAACTAAGTACTATTTGTGATATTAATATATAAGAACTAAAAACGTATAATTCCTTTGCTTTTATTTGACCTTTACAAATTAAACGGTAACTGTGACTAGTAATTAAAAAATATAATATCAAATCTACTACTAAGAAAAAATCCATTCTGCTACTCCTTTATCTTCTTCTAAAGAAATTAAAGAGACCAGGGAAACTTTCAATTTTTTTTCTCATTTCCCCACCTTTAATCTTTTGTAAGTCTTTTTCCTTCAAAGCTACAAACTGTTCCAATTTAACTGTGTTTTTCATAATAAAATCTCCTAAAATGTTTTTTCTTGTAAGCTAACTTACAAAAACCATTATACAAAATGGAATTTCATTTTAGATAAAATTCTCTCAACTGTCATTTTTTTCTCCCCAAGTGTACTTTTTTAAGAAAAAAGCCGGGAAAATTCCCAGCTTTGCTACTATATTGATCCCAGCAGGATTCGAACCTGCGACCGTTCGCTTAGAAGGCGAATGCTCTATCCAGCTGAGCTATGAGACCTAACACAATTATTCTACCAAAAATTCAATTAAAAGTCAATTTTCTATTTATGATAGGGTGATCCCTGCTGAATCGTAAAAGCGCGATAGATTTGTTCAGCAAGGACTAGTCTCATTAACTGATGGGGCAAAGTTAGACGACCAAAACTAACAGAAAGATTAGCTCTCTTTTTTACAGATGATGACAATCCTAAACTTCCCCCAATAATAAAAGTAAGAGTAGAAAATCCTTTTATAGAAGCTTCTTCTAACTGCTTACTAAATTCTTCTGAGGAGAAAGTTTTCCCTTCAATGGCTAACACAATAACGAAATCACGGTCACCAACTTTCGATAAAATTCTCTGACCTTCTATTTCTAAAATCTTTTGATTTTCTGACTCACTGGCCCTATCTGGTGTTTTTTCATCTGCTAGCTCAATCATTTCAAGCTTAGCAAATCGAGAAATTCGTTTTGAATACTCCGCGATACCATCTTTTAAATACTTTTCTTTCAGTTTCCCAACTGTTACAACTTTAATTTTCATGACTCTATTCTAACATATTCTCTATTTTTTCACATCTTATTCACAAAATAAAAGGTTAATTTTAACCGAGAAAACCACAGATTTTTGGAAGTTATCCACAGTTTGTGTAAAACTTTTTGTGTTTAAGTTATAATTAAGCTAGTCAGTTTATACTTTCAGTAATTCAAAAATATGGAGGCAAATATGAAACATTTAAAAACATTTTACAAAAAAGGGTTTCAATTATTAGTCGTTATCGTCATTAGCTTTTTTAGTGGAGCCTTGGGTAGTTTTTCAATAGCTCAACTAACTCAAAAAAGTAGTGTAAGCAACTCTAACAACAATAGCACTATCACACAGACTGCCTATAAGAACGAAAATTCAACAACACAGGCTGTTAACAAAGTAAAAGATGCTGTTGTTTCTGTTATTACTTATTCAGCAAATAGACAAAATAGCGTATTTGGCAATGATGAGACTGATACAGATTCTCAGCAAATCTCTAGTGAAGGATCTGGAGTTATTTATAAAAAGAATGATAAAGAAGCTTACATCGTCACCAATAATCACGTTATCAATGGCGCCAGCAAAGTAGATATTCGTTTGTCAGATGGAACTAAAGTACCTGGAGAAATTGTCGGAGCTGACACTTTCTCTGATATTGCTGTCGTCAAAATCTCTTCAGAAAAAGTGACAACAGTAGCTGAGTTTGGTGATTCTAGCAAGTTAACCGTAGGAGAAACTGCTATTGCTATTGGTAGCCCGTTAGGTTCTGAATACGCTAATACTGTCACTCAAGGTATCGTATCTAGTCTCAATCGAAATGTGTCCTTAAAATCTGAAGATGGACAAGCCATTTCTACAAAAGCCATCCAAACTGATACTGCTATTAACCCAGGTAACTCTGGTGGCCCACTAATCAATATTCAAGGACAAGTTATCGGAATTACCTCAAGTAAAATTGCCACAAATGGAGGCACCTCTGTAGAAGGACTTGGTTTCGCAATCCCTGCAAATGATGCTATCAATATTATTGAACAGTTAGAAAAGAACGGAAAAGTGACACGCCCAGCTTTGGGAATCCAGATGGTTAATTTATCTAATATAAGTACAAGCGACATCAGAAGACTCAATATTCCAAGTAATGTTACATCTGGTGTAGTTGTTCGTTCTGTACAAAGTAATATGCCTGCCAATGGTCACCTCGAAAAATACGATGTGATTACAAAAGTAGATGACAAAGAGATTGCTTCATCAACAGACTTACAAAGTGCTCTTTACAATCATTCTATCGGAGACACCATTAAGATTACTTACTATCGTAACGGTAAAGAAGAAACTACATCCATCAAGCTTGACAAGAGTTCAGGTGATTTAGAATCTTAATTGACATCTATGTAAAGAAAGCTTTACATAAGAGAAAAGATGTGTTAGTGTAGAATCATGGAAAAATTTGAAATGATTTCTATCACGGATATACAAAAAAATCCCTATCAACCCCGAAAAGAATTTGATAGAGAAAAACTAGATGAACTAGCACAGTCTATCAAAGAAAATGGACTCATTCAACCGATTATTGTTCGTCAATCTCCTGTTATTGGTTATGAAATCCTTGCAGGAGAGAGACGCTATCGGGCTTCACTTTTAGCTGGTCTAAGGTCTATCCCAGCTGTTGTTAAACAGCTTTCAGACCAAGAGATGATGGTCCAGTCCATCATTGAAAATTTACAGAGAGAAAATTTAAACCCAATAGAAGAAGCACGCGCTTATGAATCTCTCGTAGAGAAAGGATTTACCCATGCTGAAATTGCAGATAAAATGGGCAAGTCTCGTCCATATATCAGCAACTCCATTCGTTTGCTTTCCTTACCAGAACAGATTCTCTCAGAAGTAGAAAATGGCAAACTATCACAAGCTCATGCGCGTTCTCTAGTTGGGTTGAATAAGGAACAACAAGACTATTTCTTTCAACGAATTATAGAAGAAGACATCTCTGTAAGGAAGTTAGAAGCTCTTCTGACAGAGAAAAAACAAAAGAAACTGCAAAAAACTGATTACTTCATAAAAAAAGAAGAAGAGCAATTAAAAAAACTACTCGGATTAGATGTAGAAATCAAACTGTCTAAAAAAGATAGTGGAAAAATCATTATTTCGTTTTCAAATCAAGAAGAATACAGTAGAATTATCAACAGCCTGAAATAAGGCTGTTCTTTTATTTTTTTATCTCACAAGGTTATCCACTATGTTTTTCGATAAAAAGCTTAATAAAACAATAGTTTCTGACTTTATCCCCAATCTGTGGATAAAACTTGGTAACATTGTGGATTATTTTTCACAGCTTGTGGAAAATTCTTGTTTTCTATGGTAAAATAGGTCTAGTATTAAACTTTTAAATAGTAAAGGAGGAGAAAGGATTGAAAGAAAAACAATTTTGGAATCGTATATTAGAATTTGCTCAAGAAAGACTGACTCGATCCATGTATGATTTCTATGCTATTCAAGCTGAACTCATCAAGGTAGAGGAAAATGTTGCCACTATATTTTTACCACGATCTGAAATGGAAATGGTCTGGGAAAAACAACTAAAAGATATTATTGTAGTTGCCGGATTTGAAATTTATGATGCTGAGATAACTCCCCACTATATTTTCACTAAACCTCAAGATACGGCTATCTCACAAGTTGAAGAAGCTACAAATTCAACTCTTTATGACTATAGTCCAAAGTTAGCATCTATTCCTTATTCGGATACTGGGTTAAAAGAAAAGTATACCTTTGATAATTTTATCCAAGGGGATGGAAACGTTTGGGCTGTATCAGCTGCTTTGGCTGTCTCTGAAGATTTGGCTCTGACCTATAACCCTCTTTTTATCTATGGAGGACCTGGGCTTGGTAAGACTCACCTGTTAAACGCTATTGGAAATGAAATTCTAAAAAATATTCCAAATGCGCGTGTTAAATACATTCCTGCAGAAAGCTTTATCAATGACTTTCTGGATCACCTAAGACTTGGGGAAATGGAAAAGTTTAAAAAAACCTATCGTAGTCTTGATCTTTTGTTAATCGATGATATCCAGTCACTCAGCGGAAAAAAAGTTGCAACTCAGGAAGAATTTTTCAATACCTTTAACGCCCTTCATGACAAGCAAAAACAGATTGTCCTAACGAGTGATCGTAGTCCAAAGCATTTAGAAGGGCTCGAAGAAAGGCTTGTCACGCGCTTTAGTTGGGGATTGACACAAACTATCACCCCCCCTGACTTTGAAACACGTATTGCCATTTTACAAAGTAAAACGGAACATTTAGACTACAATTTCCAAAGTGATACTCTAGAATACCTAGCTGGGCAATTTGATTCAAATGTTCGAGATCTTGAGGGAGCTATCAACGACATCACTTTAATTGCCAGAGTAAAAAACATCAAGGATATCACTATTGATATTGCTGCAGAAGCTATTAGAGCTCGAAAACAAGATGTTAGCCAAATTCTCGTCATCCCAATTGACAAAATCCAAAATGAAGTTGGTAACTTTTATGGTGTCAGCGTCAAAGAAATGAAGGGAAGTAGACGCCTTCAAAATATTGTTTTAGCCCGTCAAGTAGCCATGTATTTATCTAGAGAACTAACAGATAATAGTCTTCCAAAAATTGGGAAGGAATTTGGAGGAAAAGATCATACAACAGTCATTCATGCCCATGCAAAAATTAAATCTTTGATTGATGAAGACGATAATTTACGTTTAGAAATTGAATCAATCAAAAAGAAAATAAAATAACTTGTGGATAACTTTCGCTTTTTTATCTTTTTTATCCACATTTTTTAAACAAGCCAAAAAACTTGGTATGCCTTACTTTTAGTCTGTTTTCCACAGATTTCACAGACTCTATTATTACTATTATCCTTCTAATACTAAAAATAAATAAAGGAGAATCCATGATTCATTTTTCAATTAATAAAAATTTATTTCTACAAGCATTAAATATTACTAAGAGAGCTATTAGTTCTAAAAATGCCATTCCTATTTTATCAACAGTAAAAATTGACGTGACAAACGAGGGTGTTACTTTAATTGGTTCAAATGGTCAAATTTCAATTGAAAATTTTATTTCTCAAAAAAATGAAGATGCTGGTTTGTTAATTACTTCTTTAGGTTCGATCCTTCTTGAAGCTTCTTTCTTTATCAATGTTGTATCTAGTCTACCTGATGTGACTCTTGATTTTAAAGAAATTGAACAAAATCAAATTGTTTTAACCAGTGGAAAATCAGAAATTACCCTAAAAGGAAAAAATAGCGAACAGTATCCACGAATCCAAGAAATTTCAGCAAGCACTCCTTTAGTTCTTGAAACAAAATTACTCAAGAAAATTATCAATGAAACAGCATTTGCTGCAAGTACACAAGAAAGTCGTCCAATTTTAACAGGTGTTCATTTTGTATTGAGTCAACATAAGGAGCTAAAAACAGTGGCAACAGACTCTCATCGTCTAAGCCAGAAAAAATTGACTCTTGAAAAAAATAGTGATGATTTTGATGTCGTCATTCCTAGCCGTTCTCTACGCGAATTTTCAGCGGTATTTACAGATGATATCGAAACTGTAGAGATTTTCTTTGCCAATAACCAAATCCTCTTTAGAAGCGAAAATATTAGCTTCTATACTCGTCTCCTCGAAGGAAACTATCCTGATACAGATCGTTTGATTCCAACAGACTTTAACACTACTATTACTTTTGATGTTGTAAACTTACGCCAGTCAATGGAGCGTGCTCGTCTTTTATCAAGTGCGACTCAAAATGGTACTGTGAAACTTGAAATTAAAGATGGGATTGTTAGCGCCCATGTTCACTCTCCAGAAGTTGGTAAAGTAAACGAAGAAATTGATACTGATCAGGTTACTGGTGAAGATTTGACCATTAGTTTCAATCCAACTTATTTGATTGATTCCCTCAAGGCTTTAAATAGCGAAAAGGTGACCATTAGCTTTATCTCAGCTGTTCGTCCATTTACTCTTGTGCCAGCAGATACTGACGAGGACTTCATGCAGCTCATTACACCAGTTCGTACAAATTAAGTGAAAGAGGTTGAGCCTGGCTCGCCTCTTTTATGATATAATCGAAAAAGAAAAGGAGAGTAGTATGTATCAAGTTGGAAATTTTGTTGAGATGAAAAAACCACATGCTTGTACTATCAAGTCAACTGGTAAAAAAGCAAATCGTTGGGAAATTACACGTGTAGGGGCAGATATCAAAATCAAATGCAGTAATTGTGACCATGTTGTCATGATGGGGCGCTATGATTTTGATCGAAAAATGAATAAAATTATTGACTGAGAACCCTTAGTTAGAGGGTTAGCAATTTTTCCCTTTTTGTGTTATAATATTAGGGATTGAAATGAAAACGGAGAATGAGAAAATATGGCTTTAACAGCAGGTATCGTTGGTTTGCCAAACGTTGGTAAATCAACACTATTTAATGCAATTACAAAAGCAGGAGCAGAGGCAGCAAACTACCCATTTGCGACTATTGATCCAAATGTTGGAATGGTGGAAGTTCCAGATGAACGCCTACAAAAACTAACTGAAATGATTACTCCTAAAAAGACAGTTCCCACAACATTTGAATTTACAGATATTGCAGGGATTGTAAAAGGAGCTTCAAAAGGAGAAGGGCTAGGGAATAAATTCTTGGCCAATATTCGTGAAGTAGATGCGATTGTTCACGTAGTTCGTGCTTTTGATGATGAAAATGTGATGCGCGAGCAAGGACGTGAAGACGCCTTTGTAGATCCACTTGCCGATATTGACACTATTAACCTGGAATTGATTCTTGCAGACTTAGAATCAGTCAATAAGCGTTATGCGCGTGTAGAAAAGATGGCACGTACGCAAAAAGATAAAGAATCAGTAGCAGAGTTTAATGTTCTTCAAAAGATTAAACCTGTTCTTGAAGATGGGAAATCAGCTCGTACAATCGAGTTTACAGATGAAGAACAAAAAGTTGTCAAAGGTCTTTTCCTTTTGACGACTAAACCAGTTCTTTATGTTGCCAATGTAGATGAGGATGTGGTTTCAGAACCTGACTCTATCGACTATGTCAAACAAATTCGTGAATTTGCAGCGACAGAAAATGCTGAAGTAGTCGTCATTTCTGCGCGTGCTGAAGAAGAAATTTCTGAATTGGACGATGAAGATAAAAAAGAGTTTCTTGAAGCCATTGGTTTGACAGAATCAGGTGTAGATAAGTTGACACGTGCAGCTTACCACTTGCTTGGATTGGGAACTTACTTCACAGCTGGTGAAAAAGAAGTTCGCGCTTGGACTTTCAAACGTGGTATGAAAGCTCCTCAAGCAGCTGGGATTATCCACTCAGACTTTGAAAAAGGATTTATTCGTGCAGTAACCATGTCATATGAGGATCTAGTGAAATACGGATCTGAAAAGGCCGTAAAAGAAGCTGGACGCTTGCGTGAAGAAGGAAAAGAATATATCGTTCAAGATGGCGATATCATGGAATTCCGCTTTAATGTCTAAAAAATTAATAAATGGTGTCAATTAGGTTGGAAAAAAATTCCAACCCTTTTGGCTTTTGAAAGGAAAAATAAATGACCAAATTACTTGTAGGCTTGGGAAATCCAGGAGATAAATATTTTGAGACCAAACACAATGTTGGTTTTATGTTGATTGATCAATTAGCGAAAAAACAAAATGTCATTTTTACACACGATAAGATATTTCAAGCAGACCTAGCATCCTTTTTCCTAAATGGAGAAAAAATTTATCTGGTTAAACCAACGACATTTATGAATGAAAGTGGAAAAGCGGTTCATGCTTTATTGACTTATTATGGTTTAGATATTGAAGATTTACTCGTCATTTACGACGACCTTGACATGGAAGTTGGTAAAATTCGTTTAAGAACAAAAGGCTCAGCAGGTGGTCACAATGGTATTAAGTCTATTATTCAACATATTGGAACTCAGGTCTTTAATCGTGTTAAGATAGGAATTGGAAGACCTAAAAATGGTATGTCAGTTGTTCACCATGTTTTGAGTACCTTTGACAAGGATGATTATATTGGTATTTTACAGTCTATTGACAAGGTTGACGATTCTGTAAACTACTATTTAAAAGAGAAAAACTTTGAAAAAACGATGCAGAGGTATAACGGATAAATGGTGACCTTATTAGATTTATTCTCAGAAAATGATCAGATAAAAAAATGGCATCAAAATTTAACAGATAAGAAAAGACAACTAATACTAGGTTTATCAACGTCTACTAAGGCTCTTGCAATTGCAAGCAGTTTAGAAAAAGAAGATAAGATTGTATTGTTGACGTCAACTTATGGAGAAGCAGAAGGACTTGTTAGTGATCTTCTATCTATCTTGGGTGAGGAACTTGTCTATCCATTTTTGGTAGATGATACTCCTATGGTGGAGTTTTTGATGTCTTCACAAGAAAAAATCATTTCACGGGTTGAAGCCTTGCGTTTTTTGACTGATTCATCTAAGAAAGGGATTTTAGTTTGTAATATCGCAGCAAGTCGATTGATTTTACCGTCTCCAAATGTATTCAAAGATAGTATTGTAAAAATCTCAATCGGTGAAGAATATGATCAACACGCGATTATCCATCAGTTAAAGGAAATTGGCTATCGAAAAGTTACACAAGTACAAACTCAGGGCGAATTTAGTCTGCGAGGAGATATTTTAGATATTTTTGAAATATCCCAGTTAGAACCTTGCCGAATTGAGTTTTTTGGTGATGAAATTGATGGTATCAGGTCATTTGAAGTAGAAACACAATTATCGAAAGAAAATCAGACAGAACTCACAATCTTTCCAGCTAGCGATATGCTTTTGAGAGAAAAGGATTATCAAAGAGGTCAGTCAGCTTTAGAAAAACAAATTTCAAAGACTTTATCACCTATTTTGAAATCCTACCTAGAAGAAATTCTTTCAAGTTTTCACCAAAAACAAAGCCATGCATATTCTCGGAAGTTTTTATCTTTGTGCTATGATAAGATATGGACTGTTTTTGATTATATTGAAAAAGATACTCCAATATTCTTTGATGATTATCAAAAATTGATGAATCAGTATGAAGTCTTTGAAAGAGAATTAGCGCAGTACTTTACAGAAGAATTACAGAATAGTAAAGCATTTTCTGATATGCAGTATTTTGCTGATATTGAACAAATCTATAAAAAACAAAGTCCGGTGACCTTTTTCTCTAATCTTCAAAAGGGACTAGGAAATCTCAAGTTTGACCAGATTTATCAATTTAATCAATATCCTATGCAGGAGTTTTTCAATCAGTTTTCTTTTCTAAAAGAAGAAATTGAACGATACAAAAAAATGGATTACACTATTATCCTGCAATCTAGCAATTCAATGGGAAGTAAGGCATTGGAGGATATGTTAGAGGAATATCAGATTAAATTGGATTTCAGAGATAAGTCAAGAATCTGTCAACAATCTGTAAACTTAATTGAGGGTAACCTAAGACATGGTTTTCATTTTGTAGATGAAAAAATTCTGGTGATTACTGAACATGAGATTTTTCAAAAGAAATTAAAACGTCGTTTTCGAAGACAACATGTTTCGAATGCAGAGAGATTAAAAGATTACAATGAACTTGAAAAAGGGGATTACGTTGTTCACCATATTCATGGGATTGGTCAATATCTAGGAATTGAAACCATTGAAATTAAGGGGATTCACCGTGATTATGTCAGTGTCCAGTATCAAAATGGGGATCAAATCTCCATACCAGTGGAACAGATTCATCTACTGTCCAAATATATTTCAAGTGATGGGAAAGCTCCTAAACTCAATAAATTAAATGACGGTCATTTTAAAAAGGCCAAGCAAAAAGTTAAGAACCAGGTAGAGGATATAGCTGATGATTTAGTCAAACTCTATTCTGAACGCAGTCAGTTGAAGGGTTTTGCTTTCTCAGCTGATGATGAGGATCAACATGCTTTTGATGATGCCTTCCCTTATGTTGAAACGGATGATCAACTTCGTAGTGTTGAGGAAATCAAGAGAGATATGCAGAATTCTAATCCAATGGATCGACTTTTAGTTGGGGATGTTGGTTTTGGAAAGACTGAAGTTGCTATGCGTGCAGCCTTTAAGGCAGTCAATGATCACAAACAGGTTGTCGTTCTAGTTCCGACGACGGTTTTAGCGCAACAGCACTATACGAATTTTAAGGAACGATTCCAAAATTTTGCAGTTAATATTGATGTATTGAGTCGATTTAGAAGTAAAAAAGAGCAGACTGAAACACTTGAAAAATTGAAAAAGGGTCAAGTTGATATTTTGATTGGAACACATCGTGTTTTGTCAAAGGATGTTGTGTTTTCAGATTTGGGCTTGATGATTATTGATGAGGAACAGCGATTTGGTGTCAAGCATAAGGAAATGTTGAAAGAGTTAAAAAAACAAGTGGATGTCCTAACCTTGACCGCTACGCCAATTCCTCGTACCCTCCATATGTCTATGTTGGGAATCAGAGATTTGTCTGTCATTGAAACTCCGCCGACTAATCGCTATCCTGTTCAGACCTATGTTTTGGAAAAAAATGATAGTGTCATTCGTGATGCTGTTTTGCGTGAAATGGAGCGTGGAGGTCAAGTTTACTACCTTTACAACAAAGTTGACACGATTGACCAGAAGGTTTCAGAATTACAGGAGTTGATTCCAGAGGCTTCGATCGGTTATGTTCATGGTCGAATGAGTGAAATCCAGTTGGAAAATACTCTATTAGACTTTATTGAGGGACAATACGATATTTTAGTAACGACTACCATTATTGAGACTGGGGTGGACATTCCAAATGCTAATACTTTATTTATTGAAAATGCGGACCATATGGGTTTGTCAACCTTGTATCAGTTAAGAGGAAGAGTTGGTCGTAGTAATCGTATTGCTTATGCCTATCTCATGTATCGTCCAGAAAAATTAATCAGTGAAGTCTCTGAAAAGAGATTAGAAGCGATAAAAGGATTTACAGAATTGGGCTCAGGATTTAAGATTGCTATGCGAGATCTTTCTATTCGTGGAGCAGGAAACCTCTTAGGAAAATCCCAGTCTGGTTTCATTGATTCTGTTGGTTTTGAATTGTATTCGCAGTTATTGGAGGAAGCTATTGCTAAACGAAACGGTAATGCTAACACTAACACAAGAACCAAAGGGAATGCTGAGTTGATTTTGCAAATTGATGCCTATCTTCCTGAGACTTATATTTCAGACCAACGACATAAGATTGAAATTTACAAGAAAATTCGTCAAATTGACAACCGTGTCAATTATGAAGAGTTACAAGAGGAGTTGATAGACCGTTTTGGAGAATACCCAGATGTGGTTGCTTATCTTTTAGAGATTGGTTTGGTCAAGTCATATTTGGACAAGGTCTTTGTTCAACGTGTGGAAAGAAAAGATAATAAAATTACAGTTCAATTTGAAAAAGTCACTCAACGACTGTTTTTGGCTCAAGATTATTTTAAAGCTTTATCGGCAACAAACTTAAAAGTAGCTATAGCTGAGAATAAGGGATTAATGGAGCTTGTATTTGATGTCCAAAATAAGAAAGATTATGAAATTTTAGAAGGTCTGCGGATTTTTGGAGAAAGTTTATTAGGGATAAAAGAGTCGAAAGAAGGCAATTCTCTTTGACATTTTTCTTCTATAAAATAGATAAAAATGGTACAATAATAAGTTGAGGTAATAAGGATGAGATTAGACAAATATTTAAAAGTATCGCGAATTATCAAGCGTCGTACAGTCGCAAAGGAAGTAGCAGATAAAGGTAGAATCAAGGTGAATGGAATCTTGGCCAAAAGTTCAACGGACTTGAAAGTTAATGACCAAGTTGAAATTCGTTTTGGAAATAAATTGTTACTTGTAAAAGTACTGGAGATGAAAGATAGTACAAAAAAAGAAGATGCAGCAGGCATGTATGAAATTATCAGTGAAACACGGGTAGAAGAAAATGTCTAAAAATATCGTACAATTGAATAATTCTTTTATTCAAAATGAATATCAACGTCGTCGCTACCTGATGAAAGAACGACAAAAACGGAATCGTTTTATGGGGTGGGTATTGATTTTGATTATGCTATTATTTATCTTGCCAACTTTTAATTTAGCGCAGAGCTATCAACAATTACTTCAAAGACGTCAGCAATTAGCAGACTTGCAAACTCAGTATCAAACCTTGAGTGATGAAAAGGATAAGGAGACAGCATTTGCTACCAAGTTGAAAGATGAGGATTATGCTGCCAAATATACACGAGCGAAGTACTATTATTCTAAGTCGAGGGAAATAGTTTATACGATTCCTGACTTGCTTCAAAGGTGATAAAATGGAAAATTTATTAGACGTAATTGAGCAATTTTTGAGTCTATCGGATGAAAAGCTGGAAGAGTTGGCTGATAAAAATCAATTATTGCGTTTACAAGAAGAAAAGGAAAGGAAGAATGCGTAAATTCTTAATTATTTTGTTGCTACCAAGTTTTTTGACCATTTCAAAAGTTGTTAGCACAGAAAAAGAAGTCGTCTATACTTCGAAAGAAATTTATTACCTTTCACAATCTGACTTTGGTATTTATTTTAGAGAAAAGCTAAGTTCTCCCATGGTTTATGGAGAGGTTCCTGTTTATGCGAATGAAGATTTAGTAGTGGAATCTGGAAAATTGACTCCCCAAACAAGTTTTCAAATAACCGAGTGGCGCTTAAATAAACAAGGAATTCCGGTATTTAAGCTATCAAATCATCAATTTATAGTTGCGGACAAACGATTTTTATATGATCAGTCAGAGGTGACTCCAACAATAAAACAAGTATGGTTAGAATCTGATTTTAAACTGTACAATAGTCCTTATGATTTAAAAGAAGTGAAATCATCCTTATCAGCTTATTCACAAGTATCAATCGATAAGACCATGTTTGTAGAAGGAAGGGAAGTTCTACATATTAATCAGGCTGGGTGGGTAGATAAGGAATCAACTTCTGAAGAAGATAATCGGATGAGTAAAGTCCAAGAAATGTTATCGGAAAAATATCAGAAAGATTCATTCTCTATTTATGTTAAGCAACTGACTACTGGAAAAGAAGCTGGTATCAATCAAGATGAAAAGATGTATGCAGCTAGCGTTTTGAAACTCCCTTATCTCTATTATACGCAAGAAAAAATAAATGAGGGTCTTTATCAGTTAGATATGACTGTAAAATACATATCTGCAGTCAATGATTTTCCAGGTTCTTATAAACCAGAAGGAAGTGGTAGTCTTCCTAAAAAAGAGGATAATAAAGAGTATTCTCTCAAGGACTTAATCACAAAAGTATCTAAAGAATCTGATAATGTAGCTCATAATATATTGGGTTATTACATTTCAAACCAATCTGATTCCACATTCAAATCCAAGATGTCTGCCATTATGGGAGATGATTGGGATTCAAAAGAAAAATTGATTTCTTCCAAGATGGCCGGGAAGGTCATGGAAGCTATTTATAATCAAAATGGATTTGTGTTGGAGTCTTTGACTAAAACAGATTTTGATAATCAGCGAATTGCCAAAGGTGTTTCTGTGAAGGTAGCTCATAAAATTGGGGATGTGGACGAATTTAAGCATGATACGGGTGTTGTCTATGCAGATTCTCCATTTATTCTTTCTATTTTCACTAAAAATTCTGATTATGATACGATTTCTAAGATAGCCAAGGATGTTTATGAGGTTCTAAAATGAGGGAACAAGATTTTTTAAATCATTTTCTCAAGAAGGGATATTTCAAAAAGCATGCTAAGGTGGTGCTAGCTCTTTCTGGTGGATTAGATTCTATGTTTCTATTTAAGGTGTTATCTACTTATCAAAAAGAGTTAGAAATTGAATTGATTCTAGCTCATGTGAATCATAAGCAGAGAGTAGAATCAGATTGGGAAGAAAAGGAATTAAGGAAGTTGGCTGCTGAAGCAGAGCTTCCTATTTATATCAGCAATTTTTCAGGAGAATTTTCAGAAGCGCGTGCACGAAATTTTCGTTATGATTTTTTTCAAGAGGTCATGAAAAAGATAGGTGCGACAGCCTTAATTACTGCCCACCATGCTGATGACCAGGTAGAAACGATTTTGATGCGTTTGATCCGAGGTACTCGTTTGCGCTATCTATCAGGAATTAAGGAGAAGCAAATAGTCGGAGAGATAGAAATCATTCGTCCCTTCTTGCATTTTCAGAAAAAAGACTTTCCACCAATTTTTCACTTTGAAGATACATCAAATAAGAAAAATCATTATTTTCGAAATCGTATTCGAAATTCTTATTTACCAGAATTAGAAAAAGAAAATCCTCGATTTAGAGATGCAATCTTAAGTATCGGTAATGAAATTTTAGATTATGACTTAGCTATAGCTGAATTATCAAAGAATATTGATGTAGAAAATTTAGAGCAGCTATTGTCTTACTCTGAGTCGACACAAAGAGTTTTACTTCAAACTTATCTGAATCGTTTTCCAGATTTGAATCTTACAAAAGCTCAGTTTGAAGAAGTTAGACAAATTTTAAAAACTAAAAGCCAGTATCGTCATCCGCTTAAAAATTGTTATGAATTGATAAAAGAGTATCAACAGTTTCGGATTTATAAAATCAGTCCGCAGGCTGATGAAAAGGAAGATGAACTTGTGTTACACTATCAAAATCAGGTAACTTATCAGGGATATTTATTTTCCTTTGGACTTCCTTTAGAAGGTGAATCAATTCAACAAATATCTGTTTCACGGGAAACATCCATACACATTCGTCATCGAAAAACAGGAGATGTTTTGATTCAAAATGGGCATAGAAAAAAACTCAGACGTCTATTTATTGATTTGAAAATCCCTATGGAAAAGCGAAAATCTGCTCTGATTATTGAGCAATTTGGTGAAATTGTCTCAATTTTGGGAATTGCGACTAGTGATTTGAGTAAAAACACGAAAAATGATATAATGAACACTGTACTTTATATAGAAAAAATAGATAGGTAAAAAAATGTTAGAAAACGATATTAAAAAAATCCTCGTTTCACACGATGAAATTACAGAAGCTGCTAAAAAATTAGGTGCTCAATTAACTAAGGACTATGCAGGAAAAAATCCAATCTTGGTTGGGATTTTAAAAGGATCTATTCCTTTTATGGCTGAATTGGTCAAACATATTGATACACATATTGAAATGGACTTTATGATGGTTTCTAGCTACCATGGTGGAACAGCAAGTAGTGGTGTTATCAATATTAAGCAAGATGTAAGTCAAGACATCAAAGGAAGACATGTTCTGTTTGTAGAAGATATCATTGATACAGGTCAAACTTTGAAGAATTTGCGAGATATGTTTATTGCAAGAGAAGCTTCTTCTGTTAAAATTGCAACCTTGTTGGATAAACCAGAAGGACGTGTTGTAGAAATTGAGGCAGACTATACCTGCTTTACTATCCCAAATGAGTTTGTAGTAGGTTATGGTTTAGACTACAAAGAAAATTATCGTAACCTTCCTTATGTTGGAGTATTGAAAGAAGAAGTGTATTCAAATTAGAAAGAACAATTTTTAATGAAAAAACAAAATAATGGTTTAATTAAAAATCCATTTCTATGGTTATTACTTATTTTTTTCCTAGTTACAGCTTACCAGTATTTTAGTACAGGTAGTGTTGCAGGGAAAAGTGAGCAAATTAATTATACAGAATTGGTAAAAGAAATTACCGATGACAATGTAAAAGAATTAACCTACCAACCAAATGGCAGTGTTATCGAAGTTTCGGGTGTCTATAAAAATCCTAAAACAAGTAAAGAAGAAACAGGTATTCAGTTTTTCACGCCATCTGTTACTAAGGTAGAGAAATTTACCAGCACTATTCTTCCTGCAGATACTACCGTATCAGAATTGCAAAAACTTGCTTCGGACCATAAAGCAGAAGTAACTATTAAGCATGAAAGTTCAAGTGGTATGTGGATTAATCTACTCGTATCCATTGTGCCATTTGGAATTCTATTCTTCTTCCTATTCTCTATGATGGGAAATATGGGGGGAGGCAATGGTCGTAACCCAATGAGTTTTGGACGTAGTAAGGCTAAAGCTGCAAATAAAGAAGATATTAAAGTAAGATTTTCAGATGTTGCTGGAGCTGAGGAAGAAAAACAAGAACTAGTTGAAGTTGTTGAATTCTTAAAAGATCCAAAACGATTTACAAAACTTGGAGCCCGGATTCCAGCAGGTGTTCTTCTGGAGGGACCTCCGGGAACAGGTAAGACTTTGCTTGCTAAAGCAGTCGCCGGAGAAGCAGGTGTTCCATTCTTTAGTATATCAGGTTCTGACTTTGTAGAAATGTTTGTCGGAGTTGGAGCTAGTCGTGTTCGTTCTCTTTTTGAAGATGCCAAAAAAGCAGCGCCAGCTATTATCTTTATTGATGAAATTGATGCTGTCGGACGTCAACGTGGAGTCGGTCTTGGTGGAGGTAATGACGAACGTGAACAAACCTTGAACCAACTTTTGATTGAGATGGATGGTTTTGAGGGAAATGAAGGGATTATCGTCATCGCTGCTACAAACCGTTCAGATGTACTTGACCCTGCCCTTCTGCGTCCAGGACGTTTTGATAGAAAAGTATTGGTTGGCCGTCCTGATGTTAAGGGGCGCGAAGCAATCTTGAAAGTTCATGCTAAGAACAAGCCTTTAGCAGAAGATGTAGATTTGAAATTAGTTGCTCAACAAACCCCAGGTTTTGTTGGTGCTGATTTAGAGAATGTCTTGAATGAAGCGGCTTTAGTTGCTGCTCGTCGCAATAAATCGATAATTGATGCCTCAGATATTGATGGAGCAGAAGATAGGGTTATTGCTGGACCTTCTAAGAAAGATAAGACTGTTTCACAAAAAGAACGTGAATTAGTTGCCTATCATGAGGCAGGACATACCATTGTTGGTCTAGTCTTATCGAATGCCCGAGTTGTCCATAAGGTTACAATTGTACCACGTGGTCGTGCAGGTGGTTATATGATTGCACTTCCTAAGGAAGACCAAATGCTTCTATCTAAAGAAGATATGAAAGAGCAATTGGCTGGCTTAATGGGTGGACGTGTAGCTGAAGAAATTATCTTTAATGTTCAAACTACAGGAGCTTCAAACGACTTTGAACAAGCGACACAAATGGCGCGTGCAATGGTTACAGAGTACGGTATGAGTGAAAAACTTGGCCCAGTACAATATGAAGGAAACCATGCTATGTTTGGGGCACAGAGTCCTCAAAAATTAATTTCAGAACAAACAGCTTATGAAATTGACGAAGAAGTTCGTTCATTATTGAATGAAGCACGAAATAAAGCTGCTGAAATTATTCAGTCAAATCGTGAAACTCACAAGTTGATTGCAGAAGCATTATTGAAATACGAAACATTAGATAGTACACAAATTAAAGCTCTTTACGAAACAGGAAAGATGCCTGAAGCAGTAGAAGAGGAATCTCATGCACTATCCTATGATGAAGTAAAGTCAAAAATGAATGACGAAAAATAACCCAAAGAGAGGCTTGTCCTCTCTTTTTTGTGCAGTTGAGGATCTAAAGGGTGCAGAATGGAGGAAATGTGCCAAAAGTGTTTCTGAATCTGTTAGACTGTATCTAGAAAGGGGAAGATTATGCTTAAAAAAATGTATGAAGAAGTCCAAGGAATTGTATACAAGTGTAGAAATGAATATTACCTTCATTTGTGGGAGCTATCGGATTGGGACCAAGAGGGCATGATATGTCTACATGAATTGATTAGTAGAGAAGAAGGGCTGGTAGAAGATATCCCTCGTTTAAGGAAATATTTCAAAACAAAATTCCGGAATCGAATTTTAGATTATCTCCGTAAGCAGGAAAGCCACAAACGAAGATATAATAAAGAACCTTATGAAGAAGTGGGTGAGATAAGTCATCGTATAAGTGAGGGCGGTCTGTGGCTAGATGACTATTATCTCTTTCATGAAACCCTAAGAGATTATAGAAACAAACTAAAGAGCAACAAGAAGAGTTAGAACGCGTCTTAAGGGATGAACGCTTCCGAGGGCGTCAAAGAGTGCTAAAGGACTTACGTATTGTGTTTAAAGAGTTTGACATCCGTACCCACTAGGAAGTCATGCAAAAAAGGTAAATTCCCAAACTAACTTCCACCGCTAATCCAAGTGGAAGTTAGTCTGATAAAAATCCTAAAAACTAGTGGAAATCCGTGTCAGGGTAAGTTCCACTGGTTTTAATCATGCTTGATTTCATCGCTTTTGTAGCCAAAATGAATAGAAAAAAAGAGCGCACAAAATCCCCTCATCTGAAAGCGTTTCAGATTAAGTTCCGCTATGGTTGAAGTTAGTGTGAGACGTTTGAATGGGGTTAAAGGTTAGTTTTTAGAACTTATGTTGGAGTAATGTAGACGACTGACAGACGTCTTCTGCAGGTATTTTAGAAATGCCGAGAAGTTTAGGAATTTCTTCTCCATAGGTAAAGGCAAAGAGTTCATAGGCTGACTTTCCATTCAAAGCAGCGCGTTTGACGCTGTTGACATGAGAACAAACGAGATTGATGTCCTCTTGAGTTAAGTTGTCAAAAGAAGTTCCTTTAGGTATAATGTCGCGAATCAGCGTGTGATTTTTCTCAATTCTGCCTTTCTGGTCAGAACGATTAGGGTCACAAAAGAAGAGTTTACTCTCTCCTCGCACATCCATTTCGATATCATCGACCCTGGCAAACTCTCCACCATTATCTGTCAGGATGACAGGAAAGAGTTGGAAGAAATCTTTGTCAGCTTGGGGAAGAGTTTTCTTGATGTCATAGAGGTGTTTGGTAACCTCAAGGGCAGTTTTATTATCCAGAAGTCTAGCGAAGATAAAGTTACAGAAAGATAGATTGAAGGTGAGTGGGACTTTACCTCCCATTCTCCCCAGAACTGTATCCATTTCCAGCCAAGAGTCTAGTTGATTAAGAGCTAAATAATTTAGGAAATCCTCATAGGAGCGACCTTTTTTAGCTTCTTTAGGAATGGAGGGGAGATTACGTTTCCGTCTTTCTTTGAATTTAACGGCTCTGGCTAGGTCAATAGGAGCGATAGATAGGTATCCTTTTCGGATATGTCGATAGACAGTTGAGGAGCTGACATCAAGGTTATGAGTTTTGAGGATATGATAGATGTGTTGTCCCTTTTTAACTCCATCAGAAATGACTTTGTCCATTTTCCAGAAGGTCTTGGAATTGAGGGGAGTTCCTTCACGAGCTTCGACAAGAGTTTGTTCGTATTGTTTTTGAGCTTGTTTAGAGAGGTAGAAGATCTTCTTATAGCCACAATTTTGTCTTCTTTTAGGACATCCATTACAGACAAAGGTAGCTTTGTCTAGTAAAGGACAAGGAAGGTTATGGTCTGTAGACTCTCGGACTTGTCTGTTTCGTTTGACCTCTTTGGAAACAGTAGTTGGGTCTTTTAGAATGGATTGTCCAATAGCTTTGAATGTTTCACCGCGCTCTAAACCTAATTGGATATCATTACGGTCGGAAAGGGTAAGATGTTTATGTTTTGTCATAGTAGACCTCATTTCTAACTCAAACGTCTCACACTTAATTCCACCATAAAAATCCGTTTTAGACTAATTTCCACTTTGGTCAGGCGAGTGGAAGTTACTTTGAGAAGTTACCGTCATGCAAAAAAGTAAAAAAAGTTTAAAAAAGTAGTTGACAAAAAATAAAAAGTCGGTATAATAGTA